>NZ_JBAKHL010000011.1:0-130102 GCF_036902715.1 Micromonospora sp. CPCC 205546 | reverse complement strand
AAACCGAAGCCTGACCAGTCCGGGGTATAAATCATAATTGGCACTGGCTTATCAAGCACCCTGTTGAGTTCTCAAAGAACAACCACACACCGCCCGGAAACCCCACACCGTGGAGCCCCCGACCCGGGGCATCTCGTTCGCATCCCCGCCGCTTCCCGCGCCGGGCACTTTTACTACGTTACCTCACCGTCTCTGCCGTGTCAAACCGTTTGTCCCGGTCTGTCGTGCTTCGCGCGGGTTGGCGCCGACGAGCGCGCGCAGCGGCGTACCGCTGCGGTTGATCATCGGATTTGGCAGGCCGGCCGCTTCGCGGTTTCCCGTGAGCTCGCCCGGTTCCCTGCCGGCGGTGAACCTTACCCGGTCGGCTCCGCTGCGCCAAATCCGCCTCGCGGCAGTTTCGGCGAGCCCCGCCCGGGCCGCGTCGTCCAGGGTGAGCACCCCGTCCGACCCGGCACCAGCCCGGTACGGCTCCTCGGGACTTCGTCCCGTTTGCCCCGTTCCGCGCTGGCAGAGAGAAAGTTACGCGTCTGGAGGTTTGAACGTCAAATCGGGGGGTAGCGGCGCCCGTCACATTTCCCGGCCCGCTCGGCCGACGAAGTGGTCAGCGCCCCGCGGGCCGCCGGTATTCCCCGGAGCGGCCCGGTGAGGGATGGATCAGGAGACCCGGCGGTCGACGCGGCGACGGGCCGCCCGCCAGGCGCGGACGCCGAGGACACCGACGGTGGTGCCGATGAGCAGGGACGCCGCGATCAGCAGGGCATGGATCCAGAGGAAGCCCGTGGCCGGGAAGTCCCCGACCCTGCCGGTGGACCAGGACCGCGGATCGTTCCAGATGGCGACCGCGAACCTCGGCCAGATCACCCAGGTCCAGACCCCGACCCCGACGAGGAAGAGCGCCCAGCCACGCGACAGCACCATGGCTGCCGAGTATGCCAGCGCGACCGGCTGTGCCGGGCCGCCGACCGGCTGGTCAAGGGGCCTGCCGTCGCCGGGTCGTCGGGTCAGGGGGTACGGAGTTGCCGGAAGGTGATCGAGTAGCGCAGGCCGGGCACCGGCGGGATGCTGTGCTGCCAGCTCGCCCGGGCGGCGCCGGACAGCACGTACGCCGAACGGGCCGCGAGCTGCACCTCGTACACCCTGCGGTCGTCGCCCTCGCCCCGCTGGAAGCGCAACAGACAGTCCGCGCCCAGCGAGAGGCCGACCACGGTGGGCCCGAAGGCGGGCGCGTCGCGGTGCCAGCCGATCACCGATCCTCGCGGGTACCTGGTCACCAGGGCCTGGGCGAGCGCGACCGCCGGGACGTCGGCGAGCGCGGCGCAGCGCTCCCGCACGCCGTGCAACTCGACGGGCAGTGCCTCGGCGGCCGTGAGCTGGTACGAGCCGTAGTCGTAGTCGAAGCCGAACTGGCGGACCGTCCGCCGGGCGATCCGCCCGTGCATGCGGACTTCCCGGAACTCGAACGCCCCGAGCGCGGTGAGCAGTGACCGCTCCTCGTCGGGCCCGATCAGTTCCGGCTGGTACGTCAGTCCCGCCGGCCGCTCGGCGACGCCCCGCATCCGTCCCATGGGACCGACGATAACCGCGGAAGAGGCCGGGCCTGGCGGCATCAGGAACCCGCCGCGACTGATGCCGGATCAGAATGGCCCGCCGGGGGTGACGCGCGAACGCGCTCGCAGGACTCGGCAATTCCGCCGAATGTGCGCGCCGCCGGCTTCCGCGGCCCCACCTGCGGCAGAGCCGTCCCGTTCATCGACGTCGGTTGACGGCTCAGGCGGGACGACGGATCAGTCTCGGCGGAAACGACGGACTTCGCGACGACACATTCCAGCACCCCGAGAATCGTCGCGTTGTTTCCCCGGGACGCGGGTGGGGCACTGTTTTCCGGGACCGGCGCAGACCGTCATCGGAGGTGACCCGTGCAGCCGTCGACATTCAACCCCTGGGCCTGGCGCGACCCGTCCGCCCTCGCGGGCGGTTACTCCGGGGCAGGCCCCGACTCCGCCCCGCCCGACGGCCCGGAGTCCCGCGGCGACGGACCGGACGCCCCCGGCCCCGGCACCCCGCTCGACCTGGTCGGCTACCGGGTGGAGGCCACGGACGGGCGGATCGGCTCGGTCGACGAGGCCAACGACGACACCGACGCGCGCTGGCTGGTGGTGGACACCGGGCCGTGGATCTTCGGCCGGAAGGTCATGCTGCCCGCCGGCACGGTGACCCGGGTGGACCACCTGGAGCGCACGGTGCACGTGGACCGCACCCGCGCGCAGGTCAAGGAGTCACCGGCCTTCGAACCGGACGCGTACGGCGAGCCCGGCTACCGGGACCGGATCGGGGACTACTACCGGGAGACCTACCGGCAGGGCTGAGCGCAGGCGGTCGGACCGGCTACCGTGGAGGCGTGGTCCGGCCGATCAGCTACGCGCCGGAGGTCGTCGACCCGGTCGACGGCCTCCCGCTCGGCGTCGTGACCACCTCTGCGATCCGCTGCGGCGACGGCCGCGAACGGATGATCGACGTACTTCGTGCCGGTGGACTGCGGTTCCGCGACGGCGCGCGATGGCGGTCGGCTCTCTGAGCCGACCCTGACCGTTTCCGGGGGACGCCCCCGGTCGGCGCGCGCCCGCGCACACCCGTCCACCAGCACGAGAGGCCTACCACCATGTCCGTCGCACGGATGCTCACCGGGGACCGGCCCACCGGCCGGCTGCACCTCGGCCACTACGTCGGCAGCATCGCCAACCGGGTGCGGCTGCACCAGCGCTACGAGAGCTTCTTCATCATCGCCGACCTGCACATGCTCACCACGCGGAACACCCGCGAGGACATCGAGCGGGTCGCCGGCAACGCCCGGGAGATGGTCACCGACATCCTGGCCGCCGGCGTCGACCCGGGGCGTGCCACCTTCTACCTCCAGTCCGCCATCCCCGAGGTCGGCGACCTCAACACCCTCTTCCAGAACCTGGTCACGGTGCCCCGGCTGGAACGCGTGCCCTCGCTCAAGGACATGGCCCGCGACGCCGGCAAGGAGGAGATGCCCTACGGCCTGCTCGGGTACCCGGTGCTCCAGGCCGCCGACATCCTCTGCGTCAAGGGGCAGGTCGTCCCGGTCGGCAAGGACAACGCGGCGCACGTGGAGGTGACCCGGGAGATCGCCCGGCGCTTCAACCACCTCTACGGCGAGGTGTTCCCCGTGCCCGAGGTGATCGCGGGCGATTCACCGACCCTGGTCGGCACGGACGGCCGGGCGAAGATGAGCAAGAGCCTGGGCAACGCCATCGCGCTCTCCGCCGATCCGGCGACCGTCCGCCGCGCGGTGATGGGCATGTACACCGACCCGAACCGGATCCGCGCCGACGTGCCGGGCACCGTCGAGGGGAACCCTGTCTTCGCGTACCACGACGTCTTCAACCCCGATCGGGCTCAGGTCGACGACCTCAAGGAGCGCTACCGGACCGGGCGGGTCGGCGACGTGGAGGTGAAGGAGAAGCTGGCCGCCGCACTCGACCGGTTCCTGGACCCGATCCGGGAGCGCCGGGCACGGATCGAGGCCGAGCCCGGGCTGGTCGACCAGCTGATCTTCGAGGGCACGGAACGGACCCGTCGCGAGGTGCGGCAGACGCTCGTCGAGGTCCGCCGGGCGATGGGCCTGACCAGCGCGTACGCGCAGGTGCGCCGCCGGGCTGAGCGGTACCGCAAGGTTGCTGCCGCGTCGACCTGAGCGGTCGTACGGCCGGGATCCGGTCCGGGGCCCGGGGGTCGCTCCGGCACCCGGGCGGGATCCCGGGGACGTTCGCGACGGCATGAATGAGTGGCCCCGGGTGGGGCATCTGGACCTCCATGGGCGTGGTCCGGTACGAGGCGGTGATGCCGGTCGTCGACGAGCTGGATCAGCTCGTCGACCTGCTGCGGAAGGGGGCCCCGGGTGAGCAGCTGTACATCCGGTGGTCCCGCGGTCCCGGCGTGGACCTGTCCGGCGGGCACCGGTCGGAGCAGTCCAGCAAGGACGCGTTGACCGGTATCGACCTGCCCGGTCTCTCGGCGAACCCGCTGGCCGTCGAGCCGTGGTGGGGCGACCGGCCGCTGCGGCTCTGGGTGGCCCGGCGGCTCTACGACTACTGCCACCTGCGGCGGCTGCGCGGCCCGGGCGTACGCCCCTGGGTGCTGGTCGGCGAGCAGCGCGGCCGGGGACCGGACAACGAGCCGTTGGTGCGGTGCCGCCGGCCGGTCGCGTGGGTCTCGGAGCGGGCGCTGCGGGAGGCGGACCGCGTGGTCGAGGCGCAGGCGTCGACGGAGTGGGGGCCGCTGCACCGGGCCGACTGACCCGCCACGGACCGGGCCCTCTGGTGGCCCGGGGCGGTTGTGGCAAGGTTTCAGCTTCGGGTACCGCACCGTCGTCGATCGGGGGAAGTCGACCTCGTGTCGCACATCGAGAAGATCACCGGGGAACTGCGCGCGCTGGCCACCGGCGTCGACAGGGCGCAGGCGCTGGCGTCCGCCGCCGACAACCAGGCGCAGGAGATCGCCCTGCGCGCCGCCGGCGCCGGCTTCGCCGCCGTGGCGGCGGGCCTGACCCGCGTACGCGACGGCATCTCGGCCGTCCGCGGCGGCCTGGGCGGCCTCGCCACCACCATCGGCGAGGCCACGAAGAACACCGCGGCCGTCCCGCAGGAAGCCAGCCCACACGAGACGATCACCGGCCTGGCACCCGTGCAGAACGCGTGCGACGGCATCCGCGACACCGCCGCCGCCACCATCGCCCAGGTCCGCGAGACACGACAACTCGTCACCACCGTCCTGCACGGCGGCCAACCCGGCCCGCTCCTGCAATCCCTGGAGAGCATCACGCAGGTCCTGAGCCTGGTCGCCCAACGCACCGCCGGCGCCCGGCAGGCGGTCGAGACGGCCATCGCCGAGGCCCGACAACTGGGGTCGGCGGGAAACTGAGCGGGGCTGGCGGCACCACACCGACCAGCCCCAGCACCGCGGCACCCGCCACCCCCTCGGGAGTCACCGACCACGTGCCCGGACGCGCGGGATCCACGCGTGTCGGGGCGGACTGCCAGATGTCTTGGACCAGGCCGGCCACCGGCACCCCCGGCGGCACGCCGACCGGGCCACGCACCCGAATCTCCCCCAAGGAGAGGCCGAAGGAACGTCGCAGCCTGGAACTGGAGAACGAGGCCGCCGACACGATCGCCCACAAGGGCTACCAGGTGCATCAGAACCCCTCGAAGCAGGAGATCGCAGGTGCCCGGGTGAAGACCGGCGATGTCGTCGACCCGGGAAGGGCACCGGATTACCTGGTCGAAGGGCTCGTCTTCGATTGTTACGCTCCCACTTCCTCGGCACCAACCCGCTCCGTCTGGAGTGCGGTGGTCAAGAAGGTCGAGCGACAGCAGACCCAACGCGTGGTCCTGAACCTCCAGGACTGGCGCGGAGACTTCACCGCCCTGCGGAAGCAGTTCGACGACTGGCCGGTACCGGCGTTGAAGGAGTTGGTGGCGGTCACAAGGAGCGGCACGATCGTCGAGATCGTGCGGCGGGACTGAGAAAGGCCGAGCACATGTCCATCACCTACCGGCTGGCGCTCGCGGGCGACGTCCCGCTGGAGCAGTTGGCGGAGTTGGTCGCGCCAGGGGCGACCGAGACGACGACATACTCCGGCGACCGGATGCTCAGGGCCGATCTGAACGAGGAGTGCGGGTACGTCGTCACCATCGTCGCAGGCAGCCAGGGCTATTACGAGGCCGAGGATGACGGCGGCGTCGCGTGGGAGTGGGAACCGGCAACCTACGTCGACATCGACTTCCACATGCGCAAGGACACGCTGGGGGAGAAGGGCAGGCCGCACATGCTGCGGGCCGTGGGCCGGGTGCTGGCCGACCGGCCCGAGGACGCGGCGTTGGTGCTCAACGACAACTGGTTGTTCCTGACCCGGGTCGACGGCGTGATCCGCCGGCACAACGAGGCCGACTGGTACGAAGAGGCGTACGACAGCTTCCTGCCCAGCTGACCCGCCGCCCGCCGCCCGCCGGCCTCGGATCCCCGTGGCACGGGCGCGGCCCTCCTACCATTCGGCCGTGGCGGACTCGATGTCCCGGCAGCGGTCGCGACGGTCGGGCAGCGGCAGGATGCCTGGTCACGGGCTTCTGACGAGGCCAAGCGCGTCATCACCCGCACACGGCCGGGTTGGGCTGGACCGACGACGACGCGTTCGTGGCCGAGGCGGAGCGGATCGTCTCGCTGTCCAACGAGGGCTGGGCGGCGAGGACGATCGAGCAGGATGGCGCCGCGCAGCCGTGACGTCGCCACGAGGGGCGGGTCGCCGGCGGCACGCCGGTCAGCCGGCGAGCGCGTCGAGGGCCTCGTCGAGCCGGGGCTTGCGGCCGTCGGCGAAGACGTCGAGGAACTCCTCGTCGGGCGTGGCCCAGAACCGCGTACGCGGCTCGTCCCGCCAGTCGCAGGTGATCTCGCAGCCCCACGAGTGCAGGTACGTCCGCTGGTCCGTCCGACCCCGGTGGAACAGCGGGTCACCGACGATCGGGAAGCCGAGCCAGGCCAGGTGGACGCGGATCTGGTGGCGCCGACCGGTGACCGGCTTGAGCACCAGCAGCGTACGGTCGCCGCTGACCAGCGCCGTGGCGAACTCGGTACGCGACTCGTAGGAGGGCTTGGACCGGTCGACGGCCGACTCCGGCAACTCGAAGCGGCGCCGGTCGGCGTCGTAGCGGATGGCCTCGCGCTCGCCCGCGATCCGGATGGTGCCCTTGCGGCCCGGCCGCAGCGGCAGGTCGATGGTGCCCTGGTCGGGCAGCCGCGCCCCCTCGACCCAGGCGAGGTAGCGCTTGTCGGCGCCCCGGTCGGCGAACTGCCGGGTCAGCGAGGCGTGCGCCGACGGCGTCCTGGCCAGCAGCAGCAGCCCCGAGGTGACCTTGTCGATGCGGTGCACCCAGTGCACCGGTTCCCCGGCGGCGGCGGCCAGGTCGGTCAGGGAGTCGGCGTGCCGCTCGCCCATCACGGAGATGCCCGGCGGCTTGTCGAGCACGAGCAGGTGGTCGTCCTCGTGGACGCACCGACGCCGAAGTTCCGACCAACTGAAGGTGGTCATCATCGCCTCGGCTCTCGACTGTGCTGCGCTGCTCCGTGTCGCCGACGGCCGCGCCCGGGACATCTGTGACGCGCGGAGCGGGGTCGAGCCGGGCCAGGTGGGCCGGCACGGCGAAGGATACCAACCCGCCCGCCCGCGCCCCGGCGCTCAGCCGAGGCGCCCGGGGCACGTGCTCAGTCGAACCGCCACCGCGTCGCGCTGAAGCCGGAACCCTTGTCCATGCCGATGACCTTGGCCGGAGTCACCTCGAAGACGATGTACGGCGACGGGCCGATCCCGTCGCCGTCGATCCCGCCGTCGACCGGGGTCACCTCCCAGCCGTATTTCTCCACGTAGGCCTCGGCGACGCGCTTCAGCGTCGCCGGGTCGCCGATCCGCGACGCCGTGCCCTCCACCGACAGGTCCAGCTCGGGGCTGCCGACGGTGAGGACGCAGTGCGGGTTGGCGGCCAGGTTGTCGACCTTGTGGGCGCTTGCGCTGGAACAGAAGTACATGGCGTCGTCGAGCCACATGGCCAGCAGCGGCACCGCGTGCGGCCGGCCGTCGGGCCGGACCGTGCACAGGAAGAACTCTCCCGCCGCCGTCAGCCGCTCGCGCGCCTGCGCCCAGGGCATCGGCTTGGCGTCCCCGCTGGCAAAGGAAGGTTCCGCGACCGGCTCACGGTCCACCATGGGTTTCCCCTCGAACGACGACGGCGTGATGGAGACAGCACGCAGAGTATCCCAGGGCGACGGTGCCCGCTGGCGGACGGCCCCGCGGAGTGCCGGAGGGCGTGCCCCTCGACTGCCGCACGCCTCGACGTCCACGGGGGACGAATTCGCTTGACCTGAACCTCGCTCCAGGTCCTAGGTTCGCGGCATGAGCATGGAAGTCACCGCCTGGATGTCCCTGCACCACGCGATGCACCAGCGTGACGAGCGGCCCTTCTCCAGGGCGACCTTGAAGCGGATCGGCGGCTTCGCCCGCCCGCACCGCCGTCTGCTCGCGTGGTTCCTGGCGGGCAGCGTGGTGGCCGCGGTACTGACCGTGGCCGCGCCGGTGCTCGCCGGGCGGGTGGTCGACGCGATCGTGTCCGGCACCGGCACGTCGACGGTGGTACGGCTGGCCGTGGCGATCGCCGTGATCGCGCTCGCCGAGGCCGGGCTGGGGCTGCTCACCCGCTACCAATCGGCGCGGATCGGCGAGGGCCTGATCGTCGACCTGCGGACCGCCGTCTTCGACCACGTGCAGCGGATGCCCGTCGCCTTCTTCACCCGGACCCGCACCGGCGCCCTGGTCTCGCGGCTCAACAACGACGTCATCGGGGCCCAGCAGGCGTTCAGCGACACGCTCTCCGGCGTGGTCGGCAACGCGGTGACACTGCTGCTCACGCTCGCGGTGATGCTGACCTTCTCCTGGCAGATCACCCTGCTGGCGCTGGTGCTGCTGCCCATCTTCGTGCTGCCCGCCCGGCGGATGGGCCGGAAACTGGCCCGGCTCGAACGGGAGGCCGCCGATCTCAACGCGGCGATGAGCACCCGGATGACCGAGAGGTTCTCCGCCCCCGGCGCCACCCTGGTCAAGCTCTACGGGCGGCCGGCGGAGGAGTCCGCCGAGTTCGCCGTCCGCGCCCGGCGGGTGCGCGACATCGGCATCCGTACCGCCATGTTGCAGACCGTCTTCATCACGGCCCTCACGGTGGTCGGTTCTCTCGCGCTGGCCCTGGTGTACGGCCTGGGCGGCGTGTACGCCATCCGCGGGCAGCTCGACGCCGGCGCGGTCGTCGCGCTCGCCCTGCTGCTGTCCCGCCTGTACGCGCCGCTGACCTCGCTCGCCAGCGCACGGGTGGAGATCATGAGCGCGCTGGTCAGCTTCGAGCGCGTCTTCGAGATCCTGGACCTGAAGCCGATGATCCAGGACGGGCCGGACGCCCGGCCGCTGCCCGACGGGCCGGTGGCGGTCGAGTTCGACGACGTCCGCTTCGGCTACCCGGCGGCGGAGAAGGTCTCCCTGGCCTCGCTGGAGGACGTCGCGAAGCTCGACGCCCGCGGCGGCGAGGAGGTGCTGCACGGCATCTCGTTCCGCGCCGAGCCCGGGCAGATGGTCGCCCTGGTCGGCTCGTCGGGCGCCGGCAAGTCCACCATCGCGCAACTGCTGCCCCGGCTGTACGACGTGGAGGCCGGCGCCGTCCGGCTCGCCGGGCGCGACGTGCGGGACCTGACCGGCGACTCGATCCGCGACGCCCTCGGGGTGGTCACCCAGGACGGTCACCTGCTGCACGACACGATCCGCGCCAACCTGCTCTACGCCCGGCCGGACGCGAGCGAGGACGACCTGTGGGACGTGCTGCACCGGGCCAGGTTGGCCGACCTGATCCGCTCGTTGCCGGACGGCCTGGAGACGGTCGTGGGCGAGCGGGGGTACCGACTCTCCGGGGGCGAACGCCAGCGGCTCACCATCGCCCGGCTGCTGCTCTCGCGCCCGCGCGTGGTGATCCTCGACGAGGCCACGGCACACCTCGACTCGACGTCCGAGGCGGCGGTGCAGGCGGCGCTGGGCGAGGCGTTGACCGGGCGGACCAGCGTGGTCATCGCGCACCGGCTCTCCACGATCCGCTCCGCCGACCAGATCCTCGTGCTCGAACAGGGCCGGATCGTCGAACGCGGCCGCCACCCGGACCTGCTGGCCCGCGGCGGCCGGTACGCCGAGCTGTACCGCACCCAGTTCGACCAGCAGGTGCCGGCCTGACGGGCCTGCCCCGGGCGTGCCGGGAGTGCGCAACGCGCCGGTGCGGTCAGTGCCGGTTGCGCGATCTGCGGACCGCCAGGACCCCGCCGACGATCGCCACCACGGTCGGCAGGAGGCAGCAGATCGTCAGGACGAACAGGTGCCACGGCTTGACAGCTCCCATGGCCGCGAGCATAGGTGCCGCGGGCCAGTGCCGCCGCCCGGCACCTCGCCCGGTCAGCGGCTCGACGCGCGGTGCCGCGCTCTGCTCGCGGAACGGCTGCGGAAGGTTGCGCGCGCTACGCCTGCCCGGCCCCCAGCGCCGCCGCCAGGCCGTTGATCGTCGGATAGCGGAACAGGTCCAGCAGGGCCACCTCCCGCGACAGCCGGCGGGACAGCTCGGCCTGCACCCGCAGCAGGCCGGCCGACGTACCGCCGCAGTCGAAGAAGTTGGCGTCCGGGGCGGGCGGGCCGGGGATGCCCAGCATCGTCGTCCAGACCTGGGCGATCGTCGCCACCAGGGCCGCGTCCCCGGCCGGGCGCGGGGCGCCCGCGCCGGCGGCGGCGTCCGCGAGCTCCGCGAGGCGGTCCAGGTCCGGCTTGCCGTTGGGGGTCGACGGGATCGCCGGTACGACCAGCACCCGGGTCGGCGTCATGGTGTCGGGCAGTCGCTCCGCGAAGTGCCGGAACACGTCCTCGCTGGACAAGGCCCCCGGGTCGCCCTCCACGAAGGCGACGACCTCGGTCGACCCCGATCGGGCCGTGGTCGTCACCACGCAGTCCCGGGCCAGCGGATGCTCCCGGGCGACGGACTCCAGCTCCGCCGGCTCCACCCGCAGGCCGTTGACGGTGACCTGCCGGTCCGCCCGGCCCGTGAGCACGATGCTGCCGTCCGGCCGCCGGTGACCGAGGTCGCCGGTGCGGTACTCGCGTACCCCGTCCCGGAGGTGGAACTGCCGCGCCGTCCGGGCCGGGTCACCCAGGTAGCCCAGGGCGAGGTACGGACCGCGTACCACGATCTCGCCGATGCCGTTAACGGGCGCGGGCAGCCCGGCGGGAGTGACCACCGACAGGTGGGCGGTCGGGCCGCCGGTGCCGACGTTCCCGTCGGCGCCCACGTCGGCCACGCTGACCACCTGCGGCGTCTCGGTGGTGCCGTAGTACGACAGCAGCCGCGCCCGGGGGAACAGCTTCCGCGCGTCGGCGAGCCCCGCCCGCGTCATCGCGGCGCCGCCGAGGCCCACCAGGCGTACGGACGGCAGGGTCACACCCGCGGCGACCGCCGCGGCGCTCAGCAGCCGGGCCGTGGCGGGCGTCAGGTGCAGCACCGTCGGCGTCACCTCGGCGAGCCAGCGTGCCATCGTGACCTGTGACTCCACCGCCGCCCGGGGCGGCACGAAGAGCCGTGCGCCGACGGACAGCGGCGTGAGGACGTCGCGCAGGAGCGGGTCGTGGCCGATCCCGGACAGCAGCACGAAGCGGTCCGCGTCGGTGAGGTCGAACCGGGGGACGTACCACTCCAGGAAGGCGCGCAACGGTTCCTCACCGGCGGCGACGGCGGCGGGTTCGCCGGTGGTGCCGGAGGTGAAGGCGACGTAGGCGGTGCCGTCGGGGACGGGCTCACCGGCACCCCGGTCGGGTCCGTCGAGCCGCTCGACGAGGCCCGGGTACTGCCCTTCGGTGGCGTCCCACCAGGTGCCCGGCCGGACCCGCGCGGCCATCCGCCGCAGCCGGGGCAGCGGCTGGGAGGCGTCGAACAGCACGAACGGGACGCCGGCGGTGAGCGCCGCCAGGATGCCCACCGGCACCGACGGGGTCCGGGCCGCCACGATGCCGACCGGTCCCCTGCCGCGCCACGCGGCGGCGAGTTCCGTGACCGCCGCGTCCAGTTGCGCGTACGAGTGGGTGTCGCCGATCGCGGGCGCCGTGCCGTCGCGCGACACGGCCTGCCGGAACCGCCGCACGACGTGGGGGCCGGGCGCGACGAACCCGGGTGCCGCCCGCCCCGGGTCGTTCCTGCCGAAGTCCAGGTCGGCGAGGGTGGCGTCCGGCGCGGCGGCGGCCGTCGGCAGCAGCGTGCAGAGGTGCTCGGCCATGGCCCGCACCTGGCCGTCGTCGAAGAGGTCGGCGTCGTAGACCAGTTCGAGGTTCAGGTCGTCGCCGTCGGAGACGAAGTACCAGGACAGGTCGAAGAGCGCTCCCGCCAGGGGGGACGGCAACGGCTCGACCTGGCAGCCGGCCAGCTCCAGTGGCGCCGGCGGGTAGGACAGCATGTTGCACCAGATCTGGAACAGCGGGTTCGCCCCGGGCGTGCGCGGGGCGTTGACCTCGCGTACCAGCAGGTCGAACGGGACGTGCGGGTGCTCCAGCGCGGTGGTGAGACGCTCGTGGGTGGCCACGGCCAGCTCCGTCACCGTGGCCGTTTCCGCCACCTCGCAGCGCAGCGCCAACGAGTTGTTGAAGAATCCGACCAGGTCCTCGGCGCGCGCGTCGTCGCGCCCGGCCACCGGCATGCCGAGCAGGAACTCGTCGCGGCCGCTGTACCGGGAGAGGATCACCTGGATGCCGGTGACCAGCACGGCGAAGACCGTCGTGTGCAGCGACCGGGCGAGCGACCGGACCGCCTCCATGGTGTCGGCCGGCAGCGGTACGGTGACCCGGCCACCGCGGAAACGGGGCCGCCCCGGCCGGTGGCGCTGCACGGGCAGCCGCAGCGGGGCCGGGATCGTGGCCAGCTCCTTGCGCCAGAAGTCCAGCTCGGCGGCGACCGTCTGCTGATACGCGTCGGCCTGCTGCTCGGTGGCGATGTCGATGAACTGCGCCGACAGCGGCTGCCACGCCGGTGCCCGCCCGGCACGCACCGCCTCGTACGCCAAGCCCAGGTCGCGCTGGATGACGTTGAGCGACCAGCCGTCGGTGACGATGTGGTGCGCCATGAGCAGCAAGGTGTGCTCCTCGGGCGCGGTGCGGAACAGCACCGCCCGGAACAACCGCCCCCCGGCCAGGTCGAAGCCCGCCCGCGCCACCTCGGCGTCGCCGCGCTCGGCCAGTTCGTCCGGCGCGACCGGGACGACCGGCAGCTCGACCGGCTCGTGGTCGAGCACCCGCTGGACGTCGCGGTCGCCGACCGTCGTGATGACCGTGCGCAGCGCCGAGTGGCGCTCCACCACCAGGTTCAGCGCTTCGGTGAGGGCGGTGACGTCGAGATCGCCGGTCAGGCGGTGCAGCGTCGCCAGGGTGTAGGCCGGCAGGCCCGGGTAGAGGCGGTGCAGCAGCAGCAGCGCCTGCTGTGCCGGGGAGAGCGGTCCGATCCGCCGGCTCGCCCGCGCCGGGCCCGGTGCCGACGCCAGGGCGGGCCGCCGGCTGTCGACGGCGGCGGCGAGTGCCCGCACGGTGCCGTGCCGGTACAGGTCGGCCACGCTCAGGTCCACCCCGAAGTCCCGCCGGATCCGGCCGCCCAGCTGCACGGCCGCCAGCGAGTGCCCGCCCAGCGCGAAGAAGTCGGCGGTCACGTCGACGGTGTCGGTGGCGAGGACCTCCGCCCAGAGGCGGGCGACGGCCTCCTCGGTGGGCGTCCGGGGTGCGCCGTCGTCGCCGCCGGAGGTGGGCGCGTCCGGCAGCGCACGCCGGGCGAGAGCCGCCCGGTCGACCTTCTCGTTGGCCCGCAACGGGAACCCGTCGACGAAGACCACCCAGTTCGGCACCATGTACGCCGGCAGCAGCTCGCGCACGTGCGCGAGCGCCTCCTCGGCGGTGCCCGTACCGCGCACGTAGGCGCAGAGCGTGTCGGGGACCGCCTCCGGCTGCACCACGACGGCGTCCGTCACGCCGGGGTGGCGTTCCAGCACCGCCTCCACCTCTGCCAGCTCGACCCGGAACCCGCGCAGCTTGATCTGCCGGTCGACCCGCCCCCGATAGACGAGGTTGCCGTCGGGGAGGCGTTTCACCAGGTCACCCGTGCGGTACAGGCGCGCGCCGGGGGTGTCGGAGAACGGGTCCGGCACGAAGCGTTCGCGGGTGAGGTCCGGTCGACGGTGATAGCCGACGGCCACCTGGACGCCGCCGAGCCACAGCTCGCCGACCTCGCCGTCCGGGACCGGGTTGCCGTCCGGGTCGAGGACGTGCGTGGTGACGCCGCGTACCCCCGTGCCGATCGGGGCCCGACCGTCGCCCGACTCGGGGCGGTCGAGGAGGATGTCGTACGCGGTGGCGATGACGTGTGTCTCGGTCGGGCCGTACGAGTTGACGATCCGCAGCCCCGGCACGGCGGCGGCGATCTCGCGCAGCAGCCCCTCCGAGATCGGCTCGACGCCCACCATCATCCGCCGCATCGTGAGCTCGCCCGGATGGGTGTCCAGCCACTCGCGCAGGGGCGGGAGCAGGACCGTCGGCAGGTACGCGTGCCCCACCGACTCCCGGGCCAGCAGCTCGAACAACGGCTCCGGCTCCAGCCGCATCTCGTCAGGCACGACCAGCACGGTGCCGCCGACGAGCAGCATCGTGAAGAACTCGTACACCGACACGTCGAAGCTCAGCGCGGCCCACACGGTGCCGACGTCACCCGGCCCGAACGACGCCCGCGCCGCGTAGTCGTCGACCAGGTTGATGATCCCCCGGTGGTGGCAGAGCACGCCCTTGGGCGTACCGGTCGAACCGGAGGTGTAGAGCAGGTAGGCGGGGTCCTCGCCGTGGGCCGTGGGCCGGGCCAGCGGCACGTCCTCCGGTGCCGCCGTCCAGTCCAGGTCGAGGACCGGCACATCCGTCGTGAACTGCGGGAACGAGGGCACCCGCAGGATCGCGGCGGGCGCCGCCCCGTCGAGCAGCGCCGCGATCCGGGCCGGCGGCAGTGTCGGCTCGATCGGCAGGAAGACCGCGTCGGCGGCGAGTGCGGCCACGACGCCGACGAGGTACGCGGTCGACGGACCGGCGCAGACCGCCACGACGTCGCCCTGCCCGACACCGACGGCCCGCAGCCGCTCGGCCAGCCACGACGCGACGGTGAGCAGGCGGCCGTAGCTGATCGACTCGTCGGCGCAACGGATCGCGGTCAGGTCGGGTCCACGCCGCCCGGCCGCACTGATCAGCTCGAACAGGCCCGGTTCAGTCGACGACATCGAGTACGAGCTTTCCCGTCGTCTCCCGGTTGGCCAGCGCCGTCAGCGCCTTGCCCGCCTCGGCCAGCGGATACACGTGCTCGGTGATCGGCGTCAGGGTGCCCTTGGCGATCATCCCGAAGAGGCCGGTCATCGTCTCCGCGGTGATCCTCGGGTATCGGGTGACCAGGTCGTTCGCCCAGAAGCCGACCACGCTGCGGGAGCCCTGCATCAGCGACTCCGGGCGGATCGGCGTGCTGCCCCTGCCGGAGGCGGCGCCGTAGGTGACGAGCCGGCCGAGCCGGCCGAGCGAGGCCAGCGCCGTGTCGAGGGCCGCACCGCCGGACATCTCCAGGTACAGGTCGACCGGCTTGCCGTCGTTGGCGGCGAGCATCTCGTCGGCGAGGTCCTCCCCGGTGGGGTCGAGCGCGACGTCCGCGCCGAGCCGCACCGCCAGCTCCCGCTTGGCGTCGCTGGACGCGAGCGCGATCACCCGCCTGGCACCCCACGCCCGGGCGAGCTGCACCGCCAGCGACCCGACGCCACCGGCGGCGGCGCTCACCACGACGGTGTCCTGCCGGGTCATCCGGCCGGCGGTGCGCAGGATGTGCCAGGCGGCGAAGCCCTGGTTGGCCACCGCGAGCGCCTGCAGGTCGGTGACGGCGTCGGGGACCGCGACCAGCGTCGCGGCGGGGGCGGCCACCCACTGCGCCCACGCCCCACCGGTACGGGGCAGCGCGACGACGCGGCGCCCGTCCGGGTCGGTGCCGACCGCCTCGATGCCCGGGACGTACGGCAGCGGTGGCCGGTAGCTGTAGGAGCCCTCGACGACATGCTTGTCGGCGAAGTTGATGCCGGCCTTCGCCACCCGGACGAGAACCTCGTTCTCCCCGGGCGTCGGCTCGGCGAAGTCGGTCACCGTAAGCGACTCCGCGGGGCCGAACCGCTCGACCACGACCGCCTTCACACTGCCTCCCACCAAGACACCCGCATCACCGCACCTTCCGGCCGGTGACCTGACCCGACAGTCGTGCCGTCGTCGCCCCGCAGGGGCCGGCCGGGACGTGGCCCACGGCCCCTCATCGGCCGAACCGATCGACACAGACGAACCTGAACTCGGCGGTGTACCGCCGGTCGTGCGCGTCCCGCAGCCACAGTTGGTCCGGCGCGGGCAACATCTCGGTGAACCGGAGCCGGGCGTTGTCCCGGCGGCGCAGCCGGTGCCCGAGCACCCCCAGCGACATCGGGTTCGACAGGTCGACGTGGAACGGCTTGCGTTCCCCGGCGATGGTGGCGAAGACGTGCCGGGGCAGGCCGAGTTCGTCCCGCAGCCGGGCGGCGGCCGCGTACAGCGCCGCGCCCTGGCCGCCCAGGCTGTCCGTCGGGACCGTCCACGACTCGCGCGACACCACGAGGCCGTCGATCGTCACCCGGGGCTGGTGCGGGCGGGCGGGCAGCAGCCCGAACCGCTGCGCCGCCGCGTGGGAGAGGAAGTCACCGAGCACCTGGACCGCCGGCGCCTCGAAGCCGCCCCGGTCGTCGGTCACCACCAGCCCCGCGTCGCTGCGGCGCAGCCGCAGCCGGGCGGCGGGCAGCAGCCGGTCCGGCGGCCCGTACGGCGCCTCCGCGCCGAGTCCCAGGTAGCGGTACCGCGCCGACAGGTAGGTGTCCGGCGGCACGGTGCGGGAGTTGAGCACGCCGGTGCTCAGCGGATAGATCGGGATGATCCGGTCGTCGCCCATCGCGTCGTCGATCAGCCGGTGCAGCCCCGGGCGGTCCGGGTGGAACTCGTACGCCGAGACCACGTCCATGGTCTGCATCGCCGGGTGCACCTCGCCCAGCACCACCGTCGCCCGACCGTCGCGCACCTGCGCCATGTCCTCGGCCGCGATCATCAGGTCGGGGCTGTGCCAACGGGCCTGGGGCCACGGCGGCGGGCCGGCCGGGAAGGCCGCCTCGACCCCGGCCCGCAGTTCGTCGCTGGTCAGGTGCACCGCCCGGGCGTCGGGATCGGGCACCAGCAGCCGCTCCCAGTGCTGCCGCAGCTCGGCGGCGGCCGCGTCGGCGGGCGGCGACTCCTCCCCGTACGTGGCCGACCGGGCGACCATGTCCATCACGTTCATCAGGGGCGTCCCCGCCACCGGATCGACGTGGGGGGTGAGCCACGCCTCGTACTCGGCGGCGGTACGCCGGCAGTACCACGCGGCCCCGGCGAGCACGAGGTCCAGCGCCGGCGCGACCCGGTCGAGCAGCCCGGTGCTCAACGACACGTCGAGACCACCGTGGCAGTCCTGGAACACCACCGTCCGCCCGGCGTAGAAGTCGCCGGCCCGGTGGTAGGCGTCACCGCCGGTGACCTCGACGAAGCAGGAGTCGAGTTCGTCCAGCGCGGCGTCGAGCGCGACCGGATCGCCGTCGACCCCGGCCACCCGGTCGCGCGCCCGCACGACCCGGTCGAGGTCCGCCAGGGCGGCGGCCCGGCGGTCCGGGTCGGTCACCCGCAGCAGTTGCCCCCGCAGCGCCCGTTCCGGGTTGATTCCGCGCAGCACGGTGAAGCCGCTGGTCAGCAGCCGCATCGTGCGCAGCCGGTCGATCTCGGCGAGCACGGTGTCCCGCTCGACGTCGGCGAGCTCGGCGACGATGTCGTCGACGGTCCGGCGGCCGTCGCAGAGCGCCAGCACCCGGGCCCGCATCCCCGACAGCCGCAGTTCGGTGCCGTCGGCGAGGAACAGGGTCTCGCCCTCCAGGTGGGTGACCGGCGCGCGTCTCGGCACCGTCCACCGGCTCAGGTCGTGCCGGTCGTGCAGGGCCTTGGCGAGGGTCTGGATCGCCCAGTACTCGAAGGACGTGCTCCGCCGGCGCAGCGGCCGGCCCGCCTCCCCGATCTCGGTGGGGCCGTCGACCCACCGACCCCACACCACCGGCCCGAAGAAGCCGATCATGTCGTTCTTCGCGCAGTACCGGGAGGCGTACGCCCAGAGGGCCCGGTCCCGTTGGCGCTGGCGGCTCCCCGCCGCCGGCGCGGCGCGTTCCCGGTACCGGCGGCGGTAGATGACCGGGTTCTGCCAGAGCAGCGCCTCGCGTACCGACGGCTGCTCGGCGATGGCCGTCACCACCTCCTGCGCCGCCTTCTCGTCGGTGTCGAAGTCGCCGGTCGCCTCGAAGTCGATCCAGTCGAACGGCATCCCGGTGGTCCGCGTCACCAGCGTCGGCCACACCTGCCAGCGCCCGCCGCCGAAGGCGTGATCAGCTGATCCCATCGGCCATCCCATCGGTGTCCAACAGCCCGGCCAGCCTGCGGATGGTGGGGTACTCGAACATGTCGGCGGCCGACAGCTCCACCGACAGCCGCTCCCGGATCCGTGACGCCAGCTGCACGACGGTCAGCGACGAGCCGCCGAGCAGGAAGAAGTCGTCGTCGATGCCGACCTGGGTCAGGCCGAGCGACTCGCACCACAACTGCGCCAGTTCCCGCTGCACCGGAGTCTGGGGGGCCACGAAGGTGGTGCCGATGGTGCGGACCGGTTCGGCGACCGTCTCCGCCGCCTCGACCGTGTGCTGGTCGAAGGTTCGGGCCCGCGCCAACCGCTCCGGCAGCGACCCGACGGAGGTGATGACCTGCGGTCCCGGCCGCAGCCCCATGATCCGCCGGAACAGCTCGCCGCCCTCGGCGTTGGTCAGCATCCCGGTGCCGCGTGCCGCCGCCTCGCCCGTGGGCCGGGCCGGGGTGGCGATCCCCTGGTCGACGCTGCGCAGCGTGTACCCCTCAACGACCACGCAGACCGTGCCGTCGGCGTCGACCACGAGTTCGTCGACCTCCATGAACTCCGGGCGGGTCGGGTCGCCGTGGTAGGTCTGCACCACCCAGCAGTGCTGCGGGATCGGCTGACGCACCTCCACCGAGCGGTAGAGGAACGGCAGGTAGCTGTGGCCCGCGGCGCCGGACAGCCCGTACACCGCCCGGTCCAGCAGCGCCGGGTGCAGGGCGTACCGGTCCGCGTCGTCGCGGCCGACCGCCGGCAGGTCCAGCTCGACCAGCCCCCGGTCGTCCTTGTTCCAGTACCGGCTGACCGCACGGAACCGTTCGCCGAACTCCACCAGCCCCGAGTACGACTGCTCCGCGTCCCCCTCGACCAGCTCCTCGCGGATCGCGTCGACGTCGACGCGGGCCGGGACCCGGTCCGCCGCGGAGCTCACCCGGCCCCGGCAGTGCACCGTGGCCGGCTGCCCGGCGGCGGCGAAACTGATCGCGAACTCGAAGCCGCCCGATTCGACCGGGACGAGCGTGAGCACCCCGGTGAGCGGCCCGGTGACCCGCACCGGGTCGATGAAGACGACGTCCGTCAGCCGCACCGGCACCGCACCGAGGGCGTGCCGGGCCGCCGCGTGGGCCATCTCCAGCAGGCTCGTTCCGGGCAGCACCCCGACGCCGCCGATCCGGTGGTCGGTGAGCACCCAGTGCCCGTCGACGTCCAGGTCGACCTCGAAGGTCCAGCCGTCCCCGTCCCCGTCCCGGGACGCGCGGTGCAGCAACGGGTGGTCGAGCGGGGTGACCGCCGAGCCGCCCCGCAGCCGTTGCAGGGTGCGGAAGCCCTCCCCGGCGCGGTCGGTCGACACCATGCCGACCTCCTGCCAGCCCCACCAGTTGATCGCCACCACATACGGCGAGTCGTCCGCGCGCGCGGCCGCGTACGCGTCGAGGAAGGTGTTCGCCGCCGCGTAGTCGCTGTGCCCGTAGTCCGCCGAGACGGAGACGATCGACGAGAAGAGCGCGACGAAGTCCAGCTCGGGCAGCCGACCGGCCTGGACCAGCGCGTCGAGCACCAGCGTGCCGCGTACCTTCGGGGCCAGCACCCGGTCGGCGGCCTCCGCGTCGTGCAGGGCCAGCAACTGCCCGCCGGGCAGCCCGGCGGCGTGCACGATCCCGGTGATCGGGCCCAGTTCGGCCCGGGTCCGCTCCACGGCGGTCGCCATCGCGTCGGCGTCGGTCACGTCGGCGGCCAGCGCCAGCACCCGGGAGCCGGTCGCCTCGATGCGCCGGACCGCGGCGATCCTCTCCCGCGTCTCGACCGGCGCGTCCACGTCGTCCCAACGGTCCCGGTCCGGCAGCCCGGACCGGCCGACGAGCGCGAAGTCGGTCCGCTGCCGGGCCGCCAGGTCCTCGGCGATCGCCAGGCCGAGCCCGCCGAGCCCGCCGGTGACGAGCAGGACGCCCCCGGCGCCCGCGGGCCGGGGAGCGCGGACGGGCTCGTTCGGGATCGACGCGTGGTGGTGCACCCAGCGCCGGTGGCCGCGCAGCGCGACCAGTTCCCGGTCACCGCCGGCGCCGATCTCGCCGACCACCGTGGCCGCCACCGCCGGGGCGGTCGGCGCCACGTCGACCTGCCGCACCCGCACCGTGCCCAGCTCGCGCGGCAGCGTCCGCAACGGGCCGGCGACCGTGGCGCCCTCGGGCCGCGCCGGCTCCCCGTTGACCGACCACACCCGGTCGGTGACCGCGACCAGCTCGACCTCGGCCCGGAAGGTCCGCAGCAGCGCCTTGGCCAGCGCGGCCATCCGGTGGTACGCGCGGTGCGCCACCCGTTGCGGGTCGTCGTCCGCGTCGAACAGCGCGTAGACGATCCGGTCCGGCAGCAGGCCGGACTCGTGGACGGCCTCCACCAGCAGTTCCACGTCCTGCGTGCGGTCCGGGTCGAACTCGTAGCCGTCCGGTGCGGCCACGAAACCGGGGCCGGCGTACGCGGGCAGCACGAACACGTCCCGGCGCCGGGCCTCCGCGACGATCTCCGCCCCCACCCGGTCGTCGGCGTCGGCGAGGACGAGCCAGGTCTCGCCGAGCAGGCTGCCGTCCCGACGCGCCACCGGCTGGGCCCGCCACGCGGGCAGGTAGAGAGGGGTCTGCAACGGATCGTTGGACACCTCGACGTCGTCGTCGGACGATCCGGGCCGTTCCGGGTCCGGGTCCACCCAGCAGCGACGCCGCTCGTACGGGTAGCCGGGCAGGCTCACCCGTCGCCCGCCGCCGACCCGCACCGCCGACCAGTCCAGCTCGGCCCCGGCGACCCAGAGCCGGCCCAGGGTCGTGGCCAGCACGGTCGCGTCGGTGGCCGTGGTGTCGTTGGGCAGCGCCATCGTGGTCAGCGCGGTCGTCGACCGACCCCGGCTGGCGGCGTACTGGCGGGCGAAGACGCTCATCGACTGCCCCGGCCCGACCTGGAGGTGCACCGCGTCGTCGAGGTCGTCGAGGCGGGCCAGGCAGCTCTCCAGCCGCACCTCCTGCCGGACGTGGGTGGCCCAGTAGGCCGCGCTGGTCGCCTGCTCCTCGGTGATCCAGTCACCGGTGACGTTGGACAGGTAGCGCAGCCGGGGCGCCTGCCGGGGGAAGCTCTCCACCAGCGCGGCCAGCTCGTCGCAGATCGGCGCCATCATCCGGGAGTGGAACGCGTGCGAGGTGCGCAGCAGGGAAGCGGTGATCCCGATGTCGGCCAGCTCCTGCGCGAACTGCTCGACCGCGGCGAGCTCGCCGGAGACCACGCAGGACGACGGGGAGTTGCTCGCGGCGATGTCCAGCTCGCTCGGCAGCATCTCCCGGACCGCGTCCGCGCCCAGCGACAGCGACAACATGCCGCCGGGCGGCAGCCCCTGCATGAGCTGCCCCCGCCGGGCGACGAGGGTCAGGGCGTCCGGCAGCGTGAACACGCCGGCCACCGTCGCCGCGACGATCTCGCCGATGCTGTGGCCCAGCAGCGCCGCCGGCCGGACCCCGAAGGAGATCAGCAGCTGCGCCAGCGCCCATTCGACGGTGAACAGCGCGGGCTGGGTCACGGCCGTCTCGTTGAGCCGCGCGGCGGCCCGCTCGTCGCCGGGCTCGGCGTCGAGCAGTTCCCGCAGGTCGAAGCCGAGCAGCGGGGCGAGCTGGTCGGCGCAGGTGTCGACGGCGTCGCGGTAGACCGGGAAGGTGCGGTACAACTCGCGCCCGGAGCCGGGGAACTGCGCGCCCTGGCCGGGGAAGAGGAACGTCACCTGCGGCGTGCCGGCGATCCCGGCGACCGTACGCACCGTCGGTTCGCCGGCGAGCTCCGCCACCGCCGCCGCCGGGTCGGTGACCGTGATCAGCTTGCGGTGCGCGAACGCGGCGCGCCCCTCCTGGAGCGTGAACGCCACGTCGGCCGGGTCGTGCCCGGTGTCGCGCAGATGTTCCGCCAGCTGGGCGCAACTGGCGGCGAGGGCGTCGGCGGAGCGGGCCGAGACCGGCCACAGCTGCGGCGCCGCCGGGCCCGGTGCCGGCGACGCGGCCGGAGCGGGGGCGGCGGGGGGCTGTTCGACGATGACGTGGGCGTTGGTGCCGCCGATGCCGAACGAGCTGACCGCGGCGATCCGGGGCGCGGCGCTGTCCCGCCATTCCGGATCGGCCCACTCCCGCACCTCGCGGGCGAGCACGAACGGGGTGTTCGGCAGATCCATCGCCGGGTTCGGCTCGGTGCAGTTGATCGTCGGCGTGATGACGCCGTCGCGGACCGCGAGGATCGCCTTGATCAGGCCCACCGTGCCGGCGGCCGGGCCGAGGTGGCCGACGTTGCCCTTCACCGATCCGAGCCAGCAGTACTGGCGGCGGTCGGTGCGTTCCTGGTAGGCCGCGCTCAGCGCCGCCACCTCGATCGGGTCGCCGACACGCGTCCCGGTGCCGTGCGCCTCGACCATCCCGATGTCCTCGGGACCCACCCGGGCGTCGTCCAGCGCCGCCCGGATGAGGGCCAACTGACCCTCCACGCCGGGCGCGGTGAAGCCGGCCCGCTGGTTGCCGTCGTTGTTGACCGCGGATCCCCGGATCACCGCGTAGACCTGGTCGCCGGCCGCCTGGGCCGCCGCCAGTGGCTTGAGCACGACCAACGCGCCCCCGTCGGCGAAGATCGTGCCGGTGGCGTCGGCGGCGAACGGGCGTACGTGCCCGTCGCGCGACAGGATCCCGCCCTCCAGGTACGGGTAGCCGCCGCCCAGCGGCAGGTCGACCTGCACGCCGCCGGCGACCGCGACGTCGCACTCGCCCCGGCGGAGCGCCTGCATCGCCTGGTGCACCGCGACCAGCGACGTCGAGCAGGCGGTGTAGACCGAGACGCTGGGCCCCATGAAGCCGAGCCGGTACGACACCAGCGGCGCGATGTAGTCGGCGTTGTTGCCGGTGCTCATGCTCGTCAGACCGGCGGCCCGGCTGACCGACCGGTTGCGCTCGATGTAGTCCTGGCGGTACCGGTTGGTGGTCGCCCCGCCGAAGACACCCACCCGCTGGCCGATCCTGCGCGGGTCGTACCCGGCGTCGTTCAGCGCGGTGTAGGACAGTTCGAGGAAGAGCCGGAACTGCGGATCGCAGAGTTCGGCCTCGCGTTGCGTGAAACCGAAGAACTCGGGGTCGAACAGGTCCAGGTCGTCAGCGGTCGCGGTGACCGGACGGTAACCCGGCGCATCCACTGCCGCAGGGGAGAGTTCCCGTTTCCGCGCGACCTCCGGGTCGAGGTGTTCGACCGACTCCGTGCCGTTACGGAGATTGTGCCAGAATTCCCGCACATTGCGTGCTCCCGGTAACCGGGCCGCCACTCCGACAATAGCAATGGCGTCGCCAGGATTACCGAGAGTGGCGGTCACCGACACTCCTTTGCGATATTGTTGGGTCGGCCAGCCGCGACCCTAGTCTCGGGTCCGAGCCCGTGTCAACGGCCCTGCGCAGTGCCGCCGAGCCGGGCCCGCCCGCTACAATGACGTGTGTCGCAAGACGTTCTGAACCGGCTGACCCGTGAATTCGCCGATTACGCCGCGCTGGGTACTCAAATCGTCGTCGCCGAGGCGATGGGGTTGCCACAACTACCCCCGCCGCACGTCACTCTCGGTGAACTCGGCGTCATCGAAAGCGAATGGAATCGCATTCGACGCGATCTGGGCGACATTTTCCACCTACGCGCCGACGCGGCGACCCTGGCCGGGCTCACCGCGGAACAGATCGGTCGGGCGATCGCCGAGCAACCGGTCAACCGGCCCGGTCCGCAGGTGCGCCTGGGCGGCGACGGCAGCTCCCCGACCTGGCTGGTGCACGGCGCCGACGGCGAGGTGAGCTGGTTCCTCAAGCACCTCGAGGACGTCGACCTGCCGGCCCCCGTGGTCGGCCTGCGCGCCCCCGGGTGGTACGACGAGCCCACCCCGGCGACGGTCGAGCAGCTCGCCGCCGCCTACGTCGAGCAGGTCAGGGCCGCCCAGCCGTCGGGTCCCTACCGGCTCGCCGGGTACTGCGCCGGCGCGGTCGTCGCCGTCGCCATGGCGAACCTGCTGCGGCAGCAGGGCGAGGCGGTCGACCGGATGTTCTTCGTCGACCCCGACCTGCGCCACGCCTCCGCACCGCGACGCGAGGCGGTGATGTTCCGGGTGCACCAGCTCAAGCGGCGTCCCGAACCGGCCGCGCGGCTGCTGCGGAAACCCGCCACGGAGACACCGCTGGCCCAGGTGCTGGCCCGCATGGACGACCCGCGCCCCCACCACGACCCGGTGGAACGGCAGTTCTACCGGGGGCTCGGTGTGGTGGCCGACCTCCTCGGCCTCACCGGGGGCACGCTGGCGCCGGTGGCCACCACGGCGACCGCCTGGTTCACCGACTCCTACCTGACCGCGATCGCCGAGCACCGGGAGAAGGTGCTGGCCCACCTCGACACGATGTTCGAAGGCGGCGTCGACATCCGGCACAGCGCCTCGCACACCGAGGTGTTCGCGACCGCCGAGTTCCGTGACTGGTTCATCCGTCATGGCGCAGCGGAAGACCGCACCGCCGCCAGATAGCCGCCATCTCCCGCAGCACGGCGATCCGGTCGTCCGTCGTCGCGCCCCGGGGTGCGACCGACAGCGTCCCGAGACCGGCGGCGGCGTACGCCTGCACGGTGGCCTCGATCCGCTTCGGGTCACCGAGCAGGCACGTCCGGTCGAGGAAGTCGAACGGCAGCGCCGCGAGCGCGTCCGGATCGCCGGCCTGGAACAGCTTCCGCACCTGGTGCGCCGCCTCGCCGTAGCCGAGCCGCTCGGCCTGTTCGACGTAGAAGTTGCGGGCGTTGCCCCCGACTCCCATGAACTGGGCCGCGTACGGCCGGACCTGGTTCGCGCACGCGTCCAGGTCGTCTCCGATCGCCAGCGGCAGGGTGGCGACGAGGTCGAAGTCCGCCCGGTCGCCGCCCGGAGCGCGGGAACGCCCGGTCGCGACGTGCGCGAGGACCTCCCCGACGCCCTCCGGCGGCAGGAACAGCGACAGCGAGCCCTCGGCGATCTCCCCCGCGAGTTCCAGATTCCGCGGGCCCAGCGCCGCCAGGTAGACCGGCAGGTCCCGGCGGAGCGGCCGGATGGTCAGCCGTTGCGGCTCACCCGGCGCCCCGGGCAGCGGCAGCGTGGTGTGCCGGCCGGCGAACCGGACCGGACGGCGGGTCAGCGCGGCGCGGACCACGGCCACGTACTCGCGGGTGCGGGTCAACGGCTGCCCGAACTGGACCCCGTACCAGCCCTCGGAGACCACCGGGCCGGAGATGCCGAGCCCGAGGCGGAACCGACCGTCGCTGGCCAGGTCGAGTGTGGCTGCCGTCATCGCCGTCATCGTGGGGGCCCGCGCCGGGATCTGCATGACCGCCGCCCCCAGGTCGATGCGCTCGGTCTGGGCGGCCAGCCAGGCCAGCACCGTCGGCGCGTCGCTTCCGTACGCCTCGGCCACCCAGAGGACCTCGTAGCCCAGCCGGTCCGCCTCCTGGGCGAGTCGCAGCAGGTCACCGAGGCTCGTCCGGTCGTGCAGCATGCCGAGACTGAGTCCGAGTCGCATTGTCACGCTCCACCCGATTGCTGGTCCCGTACGAACCCCGCCAGCGCCTGCGGCGTCGGGGCCGAGAAGACCGCGGCCAAAGATACCCGTACCCCGGTTGATCTGGTCACCTGCTGGGCGAGCTTCGCCGCGAGCAGGGAGTGGCCCCCGCTGCGGAAGAAGTGCGACCGCTCGTCCAGGTCAGGTGCCCGGAGCAGGTTCCGCCACAACGTCACCAGCTCGCCGACCAACCCGTCGGCCACCGGTGTCTCCTCGCTGTCCCGTGTCTCGCGGGTGGCCGACCGCTCCTCGGCCAGCCTCGTCAACGTCGGGTAGTCCACCTTCTCGTTGCCGGTCGTCGGCATCGTCTCCAGCACGACCACGTCGCCGGGGACCGCGTACGACGCGAGCTGCTCCCTCGCGAACCGCCACACGTCGTCGGCGATCCCGGCCTCGGCGGCGCGGACGAAGGCCACGAGCCCGCCGTCGGCGCTCGGGTCACCGACCAGGACCACCGCCGCCGCGCTCACCCGGGGGTGCTGCTCCAGCACCGCCTCCACTTCGCCGAGCTCGATGCGGTGGCCCCGCAACTTGATCTGGCGGTCGGTGCGTCCCCGCAGCTCGAGCGTGCCGTCGTGCCGCCACCGGCCAACGTCCCCGGTGCGGTAGAACCGGCCCGCGCCGGCCAGCTCGCCGAAGCGTTGCGCGGTCAACTCCGGGCGGCCCAGATAGCCGGCGGCGACCCCGTCGCCACCGATCCACACCTCGCCCGGCAGTCCCGGTGGCCGGGGGCGGCCCTGCCCGTCGGCGACGACCACGGTGGTGTTAGCGATCGGCCGTCCCACCGGCACCCCCGCGTCCACGTCCTCGACCAGTGCGCTGGTGGACCAGATCGTCGTCTCGGTCGGTCCGTACACGTTCCACAGCGTGCAGCCGGTCTCGACCAGCGCCCGCGCCAGGTGCGCCGGCAACGGCTCGCCGCCGCAGAGCACCCGCCGTCCCCGCAGCCGCCCCTTCGCCTCGTCCACCACCAGCCGCCACGTCGTGGGCGTCGCCTGCAGCACCGACACGTCGTGGCGCTCCACCAGGTCGAGCAGGGCCGCACCGTCGCTGCGGGCGGCGTCGTCGGCGACGACCACCCGGGCCCCGGCGACCAGCGGCAGGAACACCTCGAGCGCGGAGATGTCGAACGCGAAGGTGGTCAGCCAGAGCAGGGAGTCCCGGTGGGTCACGCCGATCTCGGTGGTGAAGTGCCGCACCACGTTGGCCAGGTTGGCGTGGCTGAGCACGACGCCCTTGGGCAGCCCCGTGGAGCCGGAGGTGTAGATGACGTACGCCGGATCGGCCGGGTCCGGGGCCCGCCAGGCGTGCCCGGCCGGCTCGACCGTGGCCAGGTCGATCACGCGGCAGCCGGCGGGCACCACGCCCGGCGGCGGTTCGCGATCCACCAGCAGCACGTCGACGCGGGCGTCGGTGAGTTCGTACGCCAGCCGCGACGCCGGCTGCTCCGGATCGAGCGGCAGGTACGCCGCCCCGGACTGCCAGATGCCCAGCGCGGCGGACGCGCACCCGGGGCCCCGCTCGGCGTACAGGCCGACGATCGCGCCGGGCCCCACCCCCACCCGCGTCAGCCGCGCGGCGACACCGCCCGCGTGCTCCGCCAACTCGCGGTACGTCCGGTCCACGCCATGGCGATCGACCATCGCCGTCGCCTCGGGACGGGCCGCCACCTGGGCGGCGATCCCCTGCGCCACGGTCGGCACCGGCACGTCGGCGGCCGTGGCGTTGGCGGCGTCGACGGCGGCCCGGTCGGCCGCGCTCCACACGTCGAGCTCCCCGACCGGCAGATCCATCTGTCCCGGCAGCCGTTCCAGCATCGCCTCGTACCGCGCCAGCAGCGCCGCGACGTCCTCCGGGTCGTGGATCTCCGAGGCGTACGCCGCCTTCAGCGTGATGCCGTCGCCCTCACGCAGCACGACGAGTTCCAGGTCGAGCCGGCTGTGCCCGCTGTCGACCTCCAGCAGCTCGGACGGCAGTTCGTCCCCGCCGTCGGGCGCCGGCTCGGCGGGCGGCCGGTGGTTGAACATGTGCCGGAACGGCGGTACCCACCAGGCGGCGTCGTCGCGCGGGTACGACAGCTCCAGCTCCTCGTACGACACGTCGGCGTGTTCCATCGCGGTGACGAACAGCCGGCGGGCCTCCCGCACCACCTCGCGGAAGGTGCGCTCCGGCGTCACCCGCATCCTCAGCGGCAGGGTGCTCATGTGGTAGCCGACCGCCCGCCGGGCAGCGCCGTCGCGCAGGTCGACCGGCACCCCCACCACCAGGTCCTGTCCCGCGCCGTGGCGGGACAGCAGCACGTAGTACACCGCCAGCAGCACGATGTTGTCGGTCGCGCGGCCGGCGCGACGCAGGTCCCGCACGGCGTCGGTCGCGGCCCCGGACAGGCGTCGGGTGACGGTGCCCCCGGCGAAGGTCGGTACCGCCGGATCCGGGCGGCCGAACTCCAACGCCGCCGACACCCCCGGCAGGTCCGCGAGGTGCCGCCGCCAGAAGTCCAGCCCCGCCGCCGTCAGGGCGGCCGGCTCCGCCACCGGTGCCGGCCCGGCCAGCGCCGCCGGTGGCCGGCCGTCGGTGGACATGGCCGGGTACAGCCTGGCGAATTCCTCGGCCAGGACCGCGCCCGAGACCGCGTCGACCGCCAGATGGTGCAGGCAGAGGCAGACGACGTCCCGGTCCGGGCACCGCACCAGGACCGCCCGGACGGGGATCTCGTCGGCCAGGTCGAACGGCCGTGCCGCAGCCTCCCGGCAGGCCCGGCCGATCTCGTCAGTCGCCGCCTCCACGAGTGCGAACGGCACCGTTGCCGACTTGGCCACCAGCCGCGCGGGCTCGCCGTCGACCTCGACGACGTGGGTGCGCAGCGCCCGGTGCCGCCGCGCCAGCTGGTCCAGGGTCGCCCGGACCGCCGCCACGTCCAGCCGTTGCGTCGTGACCAAGGCGATCGGCACGTTGTTCACGCCGCTGCCGGGAAGTGACCGCTCCAGCAACCACAGGGCACGTTCCTTCGCGGACAACACGGCTCACCTCACCTGATCGGTGACAGGGCGCGATACTGGGTCGACCGCGACGGACACCGCGCAGAGGCTAACGTCGCAGTTCACGCGGTATCAAGCGAACAGGGGTAACCGAGTCGGGGTCCGATGGCTCCCGGCCGCGCCGGGTGGGGGACCTCCCCCGCCGCCCGGGCGCGCCCACGAGACCCGGCGATCCTGCTGGCCGGCCCTCCCGGGGGCGGCTACAATCCGAAACCGCGAGGCGTTGAAGGGGACAGGTAGTGCCGCACGCAGCCGAGAGCGACCCGGGGACGGTGGAAGCCCGGGGGTGTGCGCGGCACGAGGATCACCCCGGAGCCGTCGGAGGAAAGGCCCCCGGGGCCGAGTAGAGCCGACAGCGACACCAATGAGAGGGCTGCGCGCAGCCAAGGAGGGTGGTACCGCGGGACGCGAGTCTCGTCCCTCCGTCCGGAGTGCAAGCTACATCCGACGGAGGGTTTGAGATGTACAACGCTGTTCCCGGTCAGGTGCACCTGCCAGGGTTGGAACACGAGATCCTGGCTTTCTGGCAGGAGCACGGCGTCTTCGAGCGCAGCCTGAGCCAGTCGGCCGGTAGGCCGGAATGGGTGTTCTACGAAGGTCCGCCGACTGCCAACGGCATGCCCGGCACGCACCACATCGAAGCGCGCGTGTTCAAGGACGTCTTCCCCCGTTACAAGACGATGAAGGGCTTCCACGTCGCCCGCAAGGCGGGCTGGGACTGCCACGGCCTGCCGGTCGAGCTCGCGGTGGAGAAGGAACTCGGCTTCTCGGGCAAGCAGGACATCGAGGCGTACGGGATCGAGAAGTTCAACGCCCGCTGCCGCGAGTCGGTCACCCGCCACACCGACGCGTTCGCCGAGTTCACCCGCCGCATGGGCTACTGGGTCGACATGGATGACGCCTACCGCACCATGGACCCCGGCTACATCGAGTCGGTGTGGTGGTCGCTGCGGCAGATCTTCGACAAGGGCCTGCTCATCCAGGACTTCCGCGTCGCACCGTGGTGCCCGCGGTGCGGCACCGGCCTGTCCGACCACGAGCTGGCCCAGGGGTACGAGACCGTCACCGACCCGTCGGTGTACGTACGGTTCCCGCTGACCTCCGGCCCGCTGGCCGGGCGGGCCTCGCTGCTGGTGTGGACGACGACTCCCTGGACGCTGGTCTCCAACGTCGCCGTCGCGGCCCACCCCGACGTCACCTACGTCGTGGCCACCGACGGCGTCGAGCAGGTCGTGGTGGCGGAGCCACTGCTGGCGAAGGTGCTCGGGGAGGGCTACACGCCGACGGGTGAGACGTTCACCGGAAGCCAGATGGAGCGCTGGAGCTACGCCAGGCCGTTCGACCTGGTCGAGGTCCCGGACGCCCACTTCGTGGTCAACGCCACCTACGTCACGACCGAGGACGGCACCGGGCTGGTGCACCAGGCGCCGGCGTTCGGCGCGGACGACCTCGCCACCTGCCGCGCGTACGGGCTGCCGATGGTCAACCCGGTCCGGCCCGACGGCACCTTCGACAACGAGCTGCCGCTCGTCGGCGGGCAGTTCTTCAAGGACGCCGATCGGGTGCTCGTGGCGGACCTGCAGGAACGCGGCCTGTTGCTGCGGCACCTGCCCTACGAGCACAGCTACCCGCACTGCTGGCGCTGCCACACGGCGCTGCTCTACTACGCCCAGCCGTCCTGGTACATCCGCACCACCGCCATCAAGGACCAGCTCCTGCGGGAGAACGAGGCCACGAACTGGCAGCCGGACAGCGTCAAGCACGGTCGCTTCGGCGACTGGCTGAAGAACAACATCGACTGGGCGTTGTCCCGCAGCCGCTACTGGGGCACGCCCCTGCCGATCTGGCGGTGCGAGGAAGGCCACCTCACTTGCGTCAGCTCCCTGGCCGAGCTGGGCGAGCTCGCGAACCGCGACCTGGCCGACCTCGACCCGCACCGGCCCTTCATCGACGAGGTCACCTTCGCCTGCCACTGCGGCCTGACCGCCACCCGGGTGCCGGAGGTCATCGACGCCTGGTACGACTCCGGCGCCATGCCGTTCGCGCAGTTCGGATACCCGTACCAGAACGCCGAGCTGTTCGCCAAGCGCTACCCGGCCCAGTTCATCTCCGAGGCCATCGACCAGACCCGGGGCTGGTTCTACACGCTGATGGCCGTCGGCACGCTGGTCTTCGGCAGGTCCTCGTACGAGAACGTGGTCTGCCTCGGCCACATCCTGGCCGAGGACGGGCGCAAGATGTCCAAGCACCTCGGCAACATCCTCGATCCGATGGCGCTCATGGAGGAGCACGGCGCCGACGCCGTCCGGTGGTTCATGGCAGCCTCCGGATCGCCGTGGTCCGCACGCCGCGTCGGGCACACGGTGCTCCAGGAAGTCGTCCGCAAGATTCTGCTGACGTACTGGAACACCGTCACGTTCCAGGCGCTGTACGCACGCCTCGCCGGCTGGACGCCGTCGGCCGACGACCCGCGACCGGCCGACCGGCCGCTGCTGGACCGGTGGCTGCTGTCGGAGCTGCACCTGCTCATCGGCGAGGTCGACGCGGCGATGGAGCGGTTCGACACCCAGCGGGCGGGTCGGCTGCTGTCCGCGTTCGTCGACGACCTGTCGAACTGGTACGTGCGCCGAAGCCGCAAGCGTTTCTGGCGTGGCGACCCCGCCGCCCTGGCCACGCTGCACGAGGCCGTCAGCACCGTCACGCTGCTGCTGGCGCCGATCACCCCGTTCATCACCGAGCGGGTGTGGCAGGACCTGGTCGTGCCGGTCTCGCCGGACGCGCCCTCGTCGGTGCACCTGGCCGACTACCCGGTGGCGCAGGCGGAGCTGGTCGACCCCGCGCTGTCGACGCAGATGACGCTGGTGCGTCGCCTGGTCGAGCTGGGTCGTTCGGCCCGGGCCGAGGCGGGCGTCAAGACCCGCCAGCCGCTCTCGCGTGTCCTCGTCTCGGCACAGGGCTTCGGCGACCTGGACGAGCAACTGCTCGCGCAGATCGCCGAGGAGCTCAACGTCGGGCAGGTTCAGCCGCTGACCGCGGTGGGCACCTCGCTGGTCGACACCACCGCCAAGGCGAACTTCCGTGCCCTGGGCAAGCGCTTCGGCAAGGCGGTGCAGTCCGTGGCCGCGGCGATCGCCGCGGCGGACGCGGCCGCGCTGAACGAGGCGTTGCGTACGTCCGGCACGGCCTCGCTCGTCGTCGACGGCGAGGAGATCACCCTCGGCCCCGAGGAGCTCTTCATCACCGAGACTCCGCGCGAGGGCTGGGCGATGGCGACCGACGCCGGGGTGACCGTGGCGCTGGACCTGCAGCTGACGCCGGAGCTTCGTCGGGCCGGTGTGGCCCGCGACGCCATCCGCCAGATCCAGGAGGCCCGTAAGTCGAGCGGCCTCGAGGTCGCGGACCGGATCGTGCTGCGCTACCGCAGCGACGACCCCGGCACCTCTGCCGCGCTGGCCGAGCACGCGCCGCTGATCGCGGACGAGGTCCTGGCAGCGGACTTCGCGGCCGGCGAGCCCGAGTGGCCGAACCCGACCGGCTTCACCGACGAGGACCTCGGGCTGGTCTTCTGGCTGCGCAAGGCGTGACACCACCGGGTGTGCGGGCACCTCGTGCCCGCACACCCGGTCGACCTGCCACCCGGGTCGACCGCCGTTCGTGCCGGCAGCCGCGCGCCCGGGGACGCACGGTGGACCGGCCCGAAGGCCAGTCGCCGGCCGGTCGCGCGGTTGTGCTGCGCGGCACGGGTCAGCACGGGTTTTGTAGGCTCCGCGCCATGTTCTCAATCGATGGAGATGGCGAGCTGCGTCGGTTGGCTGACGATCCCGCACTCTCGCCCCCCGGCGCGGCACGGCGGATCGGCGCCGGGCTCGTCGGGGCAGAGTCGACTGGTGAAGAATGAGCGAGAGCATTGCCGGAAAGCTCACCCTCACCGACCGGTATGTCGGTCCGCGGGGCCCCGGCCGCACCATCGCGGTCGCCGGCTTCGTCGACATGCTCGGTGTCGGTCTGCACCTGAGCCTTCTTCCCCTCTTCCTGGTCACGTTCGCGGGCGTGACCCCGGCCCAGGTGGGGCTCGTCGTCAGCGTGTCCGGCGCGGCGGCGTTCCTCGCTCCGTACCTTGCCGGACACATCAGCGACCGCGTCGGCCCGCTGCCGGTGTGGCGCGTGGCCGTGGCGCTCCGGATGGTGGGCTACGGCCTGTTCATCTTCATCGACTCGGTGTGGAGCTACGGCCTGCTGGCTCTCATCCTCACGCCCCTGGACCGCGCGACGGGAAACGCGCAGTTGTCCTACCTGATCGCGAAGTTCGACCCGGATGCCCGGAACGTGACGATGGCGGCAGTGCGCTCGTGCCGCAACGCGGGCCTGTCCATCGGCCTGCTGGTGTCCTCCGTGTTCATCGCCGTCGGCAGCAAGCAGGCATACCAGGCGGCCTTCCTGGTCAACGCCCTCAGCTTCCTGCTGCTTCTCGGCGCCCTCTCCCGCCTGCCCGCGGTGCTGCCCCCCGGGCCGGATTCACCGTCCGGCGCGCCGGCCGAGGCGCCCCCGGCAACTCGCAGTCCCTGGACCGACCGGCGTTACCTCACCCTGACTCTCGGCGACGCCCTGATGTCGGTCCACACCACGGTCCTGTTCATCGTCTTCCCGTTGTGGATGGCCGCACAGCCGCACCTGCCCACCGAACTGGTGGGTGTCCTGCTCGCCCTCAACTCTGTCGCCACCGTGCTGCTCCAGCCCCTGCTGTCGGAGCATGGCGTCGGACTGCGCAATGCCGCGCGGTTGATCCGACTGGCAGGGTTGTCGCTCGTCGCCGCGGGTGCCCTGTTCTGGGCGGCGAGCCTCACGGATGCCCGTCTCATAGCCATCGTTCTGCTGGTCCTGGCGATGCTCTCGCTCACCCTGGGTGAGAACGTGCACGAGGTGGCCGTGTTCGAGGCCTGTCACCGGCTGGCCCCGGACGCCGCCATGGGTCGTTATCTCGGCGTGTTCAACCTCGGCGACGCGGCTCAGCGCGTCGTCGGGCCGTACGCCCTCACCGCGCTGCTGGTCGCATCTCCCGCAGGCTGGGGCGCCTTCATAGTATTGACCGGCCTGGGCTCGGCCGTCGTGCTGCGATCGATCGGAGAAAAGAGATGAGCGGATCAGAGCGTCACGTCCTGGTGGTTGGGGGTGGAAACGGCGCCTTCCGGAGCAGGCCGGAAACCCGCACCACGTTCGTCACGTTGCGCGAGCTGCTGGCGAAGTTCCGGACCCCGAAACTGGACCATCACCGGAGGGTCGTCGTCATCCAGGGTGACGAGCCCGAGGATCTGGTGGTCGACCTGGTCAGCAGGATCCACGCGGTGGACCCGTTCGACGCGGTCGCCTGCCTGGGGGAGCCGCTCACGATGCTGGCCTCCCGGATGGCCGCCGCGTTCGGGCTTCCTGGCGTGCCCCGGCCCGAGGTCACCGAGCTGATCGTCGACAAGGAGGCCATGCGCGTACGCCTGATCGAGGCGGGCGTCGAAGAGATCCGGGGTCGGACGGTCGACAGCGCCGAGGAACTCGCCGACGTGGTTCGCGCGGGAGCGGCGGGCGCGACGTGGATCGTGAAGCCGGTCGCCGGCGCCGGCAGCCTCGGCGTGTCGCAGGTGACCGCCGAGAGCGACCTCGCCGCCGCGTTCGAGCGGTCCTCGAACCAGGACTCGGTGATCCATCCCGACCGCCACAAGCTGCGCGTGCTCGTGGAGCCCTTCCTGTTCGGGCCGCAGTTCAGCGTGGAGGCCGTCACCCAGGACGGCGTCACGACGGTCCTGGCGATCACCAAGAAGTACTCGGACCCGGACACCATGGTCGAGTTCGGCCACGTCGTACCCGCTCCGCTCTCCGAGGACGACAGCGAGGCCATCCACGCGCACGTGGTGAAGGTGCTCCAGGCCCTCGGGGTGACCGACAGCGTCACGCACACCGAGGTCGTCCTCACCGCGGACGGGCCCCGGATCCTGGAGACCCACACGCGGATGGGGGGCGACGACATCGGGGAGATGGCCTCGCTCGTGAGCGGTGTGGACATCTCGGCGGCTTCGATCGAGCTCGTCCTCGGGGAATCCGTACACGATCGACTGGCGAACGCCAAGCCGAGCGGCAAGTGCGAGGCGATCTGGTTCGTCGCCTCTCCGGAGGCGGGGATCTTCGCCGGGCTCGACGGGGTCAGGGCCGCCCAGGCGCTGGACCCGTCCATCCAGGTCACCGAGCTGATCGAGGTCGGCGAACCGGTGGAGCTGTTGGCGAGCTCGGACTCCCGGGTCGCCCAGGTGCGGGCGAGCGCCTCCAGCGCGGACGAGGCGGTGGCGCTGGCCAGGCAGGCGGCGGCAAAGCTCACCCTGCGTATCGCCCGCGGTGTTCCCGCCGAGGTCGGCGCCACGAAGACCGTGTGAACGACGGCGCGGAAGGAACTCCGGTCAGCAGACGCTCCGCAGGGACCGCCTGCTGACCGGGGCGGCCCGCCCGACCGGACCGGTCATTCGACCTCGACCCGGTACGCCCTCTCCATGTCCTCCGCGACCGACACCAGCTCGTCCTCCGAGTCGGCACCGATGACCAGCATGACGCACCACGCGGACGGGTGATGGACCTCGATCTCGTCGCCGATGCCGTGGACGACAGACGCCCCGAGGACGTGCGGATGGGCCAGCAGGTCGTCGCGGTCGGGCAGGACCGTGATGCGACCCGACCGCGGCGGAGCGACGTTCATCATGCCGACGTAGCGGAAGCGGCCGCGCCGGAAGGCCAGGTCGCCGGGATCGCCGCCCACCAGCTCGTGGGCCCACGCGTCGCGCACGTCCACGCCGCAGTGGGCGGCGACCATCTCGGAGATGTTGCCCCCGCCGATGCGCGACGCCATCTCCGTCAGGACGATGCGTTCGGTGCCCTTCTCGAGGAAGACCTCCAGATGGGTGGCCCCGCTGGTGATGCCGAAGGCCTGGTTGAGGCGGACGTTGTAGTCGAGCAGGCGGGCGTGCAGCCCCTGGAAGTCCTCCTCGGGAAGCACGATCGAGCCGTTGAGCCCGCCGGACATCCACTGCTGCAACAACGGCTTGAAGTAGCGGCTCACGCAGAACAGCCAGGGACGGTTGTCCCGCCACACCGCATCCACGTGCAGCTCGACACCCTCGATGTACTCCTCCGCCACCAGGTGGTGCGAGGTGAGGTCGTCCTCGAACTGATAGTCCTTGAGCACCTCCGCCAACTGCTCGCGGCTGTCCACCTTGACGGTGGACGAGGCGCCCCAGCCGTTCGCCGGCTTGACCACCAGCGGCAGGCCCACCGCACGCACCACCGCGTCGAGGTCGGCGTCGCGGCCGGCGTCGGGCAGGGACTGGAACCGTGGTGTGGCCAGTCCCTCGCGCTGCGCGTGCAGCTTCATCAGGCGCTTGTCACGACTGTTGGCGGCCGCCTGGAGCGAGAATCCGGGGACGCCGAGAAAGCTCGCCAGATAGCCGGCGGCGTACTGTGTGTGTTCGGTGGCGCTGGCGATACGGTCGATGGTGATCCCGCCGACGATCAAATCCGCCGCGACGGCGCTCAACTCTTCCGTCGAGTCGTAGGATTCAATTCGATAGATCTTCTCGAAGCGTTCTTCGGCGCGCTTGGGAAGCTTCTGTGCCTCGCTGTGGGTGAGCACCGCGTAGATCCGGGCGTCGCGCGCCAACAACGGCGCGGACCAGTAGCCGCTGTATCGAAGCAGCAGCACGTTCATCGACACTTGTGTGCGCCCTTCCGGGTCCCCGTCGTGACAGGCAGCAGAGTAGTCGACGCCCATGCGGTGGGCTACCCCTGACCTGCGGGGCCGGCGCGCGCGCCCGACCTTGACACGCTGGTGGCGAAGGAGAATTCTCTGTCACGCTCCAGGACTAGACCGATCGGGGATCGCAACAGATGAATGGTTACGTGCCGCGCGAGATCGAGCCTGTCTGGATCGGGCGCTGGCGGGCCGACGCGCTGTTCCGGGCCGATGTTGACGCAACGCGACCGACCTATTCCGTCGTGTTGCCGGCACCCAGCGTGAATTCGCGGCTGCACACCGGTCACCTCGCCTGGTGCCTACTGCAGGATTCGCAAGTGCGATACCGGCGGATGCTGGGACACGAGGTGCTCTGGCTCCCGGGTTTCGATCACGCGGCGATCGCCACCCAACAGGCTCTCGAGGCGCGGCTGCGGGACGAGGGCCTCACGAAGGAGCAGATCGGGCGGGCGGAGTTCGACCGCCGCGTGCGCCAGTGGTACGACGAGGGCATCCAGGTCCTGCGGTCGCAACTCGAACAGTTCGGGTGCGCGCTGGACTTCAGCCGATTCCGGTTCACCGTCGACGACCACGCGCGCCGGGCCATGCGGCACGCCTTCGTGCAGTTGTGGGAGAAGGGCCTGATCAGTCGTGGGCTGCGGGTCGTGAACTGGTGCGTGGCGTGCCAGGCGTCGATCTCGGACATGGAGGTCCAGTCCCAGCAGGGAACGCGGGCCGCGCACGTCGTGCGATGCGCGGCGGTCGGCGGGAGCAGCGTGGACGTCGTGGTGCCCCGACCCGAACTCCTCGAGGCCTGTGCAGCGGTGGCGGTGCACGCGGACGCGGACCTGATCGGCTCCTCGCTGGTGCTGCCGGTGACCGGAAAGGCGGTGCCGGTCGTGGCGGACCCCGGCATGAAGCCGGAGCAGGGAGCACGGGCGGTGCTGCCGGCCCACTCCGCGGCCGACTGGGAGATCGGGCACCGACACGGCCTGACCACCGTGGTGGGGCTGACGCCCGACGGCACCATCGCCGCGGACACGGGTTCGCCGCTGGCGGGCCTGCCCGCCGCACGCGGCCGGGAACTGCGCCTGCGTGAACTGGCCACCGCCGGGCACCTGCTGGCGTCGCAGGAGGTCACGGCCCCGATTCCGCACTGCGACAGCTGCGGCGGCGAGCTGGAGGAACTGGCTCGGCCCCAGTGGTTCCTGGAGATGGGCAAGTTCGTCGAGCGGGCCCGGACGGCGGACGTCAACTGGCATCCCGAACGGTACGCGGCGGTCTACGACGAGTGGCTCAGCGGCATGCGTGACTGGTGCCTGAGCCGTCAGCTGTGGCATGGCGAGCCCATCCCGGTCTACACCTGCTCCCAGGACCACGTCAGCGCGGCCGTCGAACCTCCCACCCGCTGTGCGACGTGTGGTGACGACACCCTGCGCCCGGAGACCGACGTGCTGGACACCTGGTTCTCCGCGGCCATCTGGCCGTTCGTCGCGCTGGGTTGGCCCGACGACACCCCCGAGTTCCGCCAGTTCTATCCGACGGACCTGACCGTCGGCGGACGGTCGATCATCGGCATCGGGCTGAGCCGGATGATCATCCTCGGTCTCGAGTTCACGGGAGAGGTGCCTTTCCGCGACATCCTGGTGCCGGGCACCGTCCACTCACCTGCCGGCCGGCAGGTGACCAGCCACAAGGGCCACAAGCTCGACGCTGACGAGATCATCGACGAGCTCGGCGCGGACGCCCTGCGGGCGTGGCTCGCGGAAGTCACGCTGGCCGGTGACCGGGCCCGGTTCAACCGGGGAAAGATCAGCGGTTACCACCGGCTCCTGTCCCGGCTCTGGAAGGTGGCGGAACAGCTCTCGCCGGAGGCTGCCGCGGGGGCCGGCGACGAGCCGCCCGCCGGACTGGTCGACCGCTGGCTGCTGGCCCGGTTGACGACGCTCGTCGACCAGGTGACCACCGGCCTGGAGCAGATGCGACCCCACGACGCCATCCGGGCCTGCCAGGCGTTCGTCACCGGGGACCTGTTCGACCGGTACTGCGTTCTCGCCGAACCGCGCCTCCGGCAGGCCGACCCGGCGGCACACCAGACCCTGCTGCGCTGTCTCGATGTGCTGATCCGGCTGCTGCATCCGTTCACCCCGTTCATCACCGAGCAGATGTGGCAACGGCTGCCCGGCGATCGCGGCTACCTCCTGCGGGCGCAGTGGCCGGCGCGGGGCCTGTACGTCCACGCCGACGCGGAGCGGGACATGGCGTTGGCGGAGGCGTACGTGGGGGAGGTCCGGCGGCTGCGTGGCGCGGTCGGCGGGGATGGCGGGCGCCTGGTGGTGCAGGGGCGGCTTCCCCAGGAGGCCGTCCAGGTCATCTCGCAGCTCGCCGACGTCGAGGTCGTCGAGCAGGACCGCCCGGGCGAGGGCATTCCGGTGCCCGGGCTGGACGCGTGGCTGCAGGTGCAGGCGGCCAAGCCGCTCGGGGACGCACAGTGGCTGGTCGAGCGGCGGGACCGGCTCACGGCGCTGCTGGCCGACCCGAAGTTCACCGGGCGCGCCCCGGCCGAGGTGGTGGCCGCGCAGCGGGCCAAGCTCGCCGAGACGGAGGCGGCGCTGGCGGCCCTGACCGGCTCGCTGCACGCCGCGTCGGTCGGATGACGAGGGCTGGCGCGGACGACATGGCGGGCTGACCACGACCTCGCGGGGACGGGTGCGCGGTCCGACGGGCCGCTGCCGGAATGGATGAGGACGATCCTCCCGCGGTGGTGGGCCCGACCGGTTCGCCCCCGGGCGGACGGTGCGGCGGCCATGCGTGGCAGACGGCCGTCCCGACCCCCTGGTACCGCGCCAGCTCAGGTGGCGTCCAGGCCGCCCACTGAGCCGTTGGAGCCCCCTGGTCCGACTGCTAAAGTCCCCGGCCATGACGAACCTGACGACAGAGGTCCTGGAGTCGGCGCGGCACGTGCTCAACCGGGCCGATCTCGACGACCCCGACGCGGACCTGTCCGAGTTCGGGATGGATTCGCTGCTCACGGTGGCGTTCATGGTCGACCTGGAGACCCGGTTCAAGGTCCGTTTCCCGGCGGAGCTCGTCGCGGCGTCGACGTTCCGGACGCCCCGGGCGGCTTCGCAGGCACTCCAGTCCCTGCAGAGCGCCTCCTGAGGTCAGGTGTCCGAGCCTCGACGGGTCCTCGCACCCTTCCCGTTCGCCGCACAGGGAGCGCCGTGAATCACCCATCCCGTCGGAAGACGATCATCGGTATGGTCCACCTGGCGCCGCTGCCGGGCACACCCTTCCACCGGAACGGAAGCCTCCCGGAGATCGTCTCCCGAGCTGTCGCCGCGGCGCGGGCCCTCGACGAGGGAGGCGCGGACGGCTGCCTCGTGCAGACCGCGGACCGGGTCTACACGACGAGGGACGCCAGCGACCCCGCCCGCGTGGCCGCGATGAGTCTCGTCGTGCAGGCGGTCGTCGAGGCCACCCGCGACGGGTTCGACGTCGGCGTCCACATGCTTCGCAACGATCTGACCGCCTCGCTGGCGGTCGCCCAGGTCGCCGGTGGGACGTTCATCCGGGCGGGCGCCTTCATCGGCCGCACCGAGACGGTCCACGGCCTGGTCGAGCCGGACCCGGTGGCCGCCCTGGAGTACCGCGCCAAGATCGGCGCCGAGTCCGTGGCGATCATCGCCGATGTGCACTCGATGCACTTCCGCGCCATCGATCAGGCCAAGTCGGTCGGCGAGGTCGCCAAGAACGCCCGCCTCTCAGGCGCGGCGGCGGTCGCCGTGGGCGCACCGGATCCGGCCGCCACCCTGCGGCTGCTGGCCGACGTACGCACCGTCGACCCCGCAGCGCGGGTGTTCCTGGCCGGTTACACCAACCACGACAACGTCGCCGCCCTCATCCGGGAGGCAGACGGCGCGTACGTCGGCGGCTGCCTGGAGCGCGGGAGCGGCGTCGTCGACGTCGAACTCGTCAAGAGATTCATCCACACGGTGCGCAGCGTCGAGCAGGAGTGACCCGATGGAACCCGAAGTGTTGTTGCGGCAGGTCAGCTGCCTGCGGGAAGACTTGAGCGCGATGGTCCCGGCGGTCTCCGAGCGCCTCGCCGGCATCCTTGCCGCCGACGACCCGGCCGACTACGAGTCCGTCATCCTGACCGGCGACGGGGACTCCCACCACGCGGGGCTCGCGACGGCCCTGGCGTACGAGACCTTCGCGGGCCTCACCTGCGACGCCATCAGCGCGCTCGAACTGCTCGAGTACGCCACCGGGCGGGTGGAACGGGCCGGACCCGGCCGGACCCTGGTGATCGCCGCGTCGGCTTCCGGGGCCACGGAACGGGTCGTACAGGTGCTGGAGCGCGCCAGCAAGCTCGGCGCCCGCACCCTGGCCATCACGGCGACACCCGGTTCGCCCGTGACACGGGTGGCCGACGACCACGTGGCGTTCGCGCTCCCCGGCAACGAGCGGTCCCCCGGCATGCGCACCTACCAGGTCAGCGTGACGACCATGCTGCTGGCCGCGATCCGGCTCGGCGAGGTGCGCGCACGCCTCGACCCCGCCGCCGCGGACCGGCTCCGCGCGGAGCTCTCCGCGTCGGCCGACGCCATCGCGGACACGGCCGGGATGCTGAGTGCCCCCTGCCAGGACATCGCCGAGAAGATCGCGCCGGCCTCGGTCGTCGTCGCGGTCGGCAGCGGGCCGAGCCGCGGCTCCGCCTCGTTCGCCGCGGCCAAACTGGTCGAGGCCGCCGGCTGCTTCGCCATCGGGCAGGACGCCGAGGAGTGGTGCCACGTCGAGCGGTTCGCCGCCCCTCGCGACATGCCCATGCTGGTGTTCGCGCCGGCCGGGCGGGCTCAGTGGTGCGCCAACGCGGCGGGTGTACGGGCGTCCACCCTGGGACGCCGGGTCGTGGCCGTGACCCCCGCGGACAACACCGAGCTCGTTCAGGCCGGCTGGCGGCACCTGCCGATGCCGGCCACCCTCCGGGAGGAGTTCTCTCCGCTCGTGTACGGCGTCGTCGGCGGGGTGCTGGCCGCGCATCTCGCGAGGGCGCGTGGGTGGATTCCGTTCCAGGGTGGCGCCCCCGCGCCAGTTGAACAATCGGTGACGCAACCGATTCGCGATGTGTCGTCCAGTGGTCGGAATGGTGACCACAGTTCCCCATCGTAATCAGGTTGCTTCGCTTCGTAGGCGTCGCCGACATCACTCAGACTTCACGCGACAATTCCCGTGAGTGACGGCGCGCTTAGGGCTGCTTCAAATCGGGTGAACCAGACATATTCCGATCTTGCCTCGACCCCGCCGTCCCGGGTACCGTACAGGCCGCCACCGGGCCGCGACATGCCCACTCACTAGGGATTATGCGGACCGTGTCCCTGAACGAACCACGGGGGATCAGGATGGTGCAGGGATACTTCAACGAGAAGCCCGAAGACGCACACGTGAAGTTGCGCGAGGCAATGTTGTGCGGTGAGGTCCTGCCGCCACCGGAAATTCCGACGCTCGATCTCGAATGTGCGGACTTCCCCGGCCGGGGCGGCGACGAGGTCGCCAATTCTCTGCGCCGTGACGGCGTGGCCGTGGTCCAGTTCGACCGGATCCTGTCCAACGCAGCATTCCTGTCGTTCGGTCGGATGCTGGGCGAACCGATGCCGGAATCGCACCCGACGGTGGCCTCCTACGTCGAATCGGACGTCATTCTCAACCTCATCGCGAAACACGACGACACGGCCGATGTGAGCCTGCAGCCCTTCGCGCGGACCTTTCTCTCGGTGCACAGCGAAGGCAGCGGGCGCCCCGTTGCCGAGCAACCCCGGTACATCGTCCTGATGTGCTGCGAGCCGGGGGACGACGCGACGTCGGCGCAGACGGCCCTGGTCTCGATGGCGGAGGTCGCCGCGCGCCTGAGCGACCGCGAGGTGGAGATCCTCAGCCAGACCCGCTACCTGCGCAATCCTGCCGGGCCGAACATCTGCCGCACCGAAGGCGGCCGAACCGTCTTCTCGTTCCGTGACTTCATGGCGGACACCCTCGAGTGGACCTCGACGTGTGAGGATGCCGGGCCCGAAGAGGTCAACGACGCCATACGCAGCCTCCTCGCCGCCGTCTACCAGGGCGACACCGCAGCCGGCGTGCACTGGCGCCGCGGAATGATGGTCCTCATCGACAACACCCACTACTTCCACGCGCGGACGAGCCGGTCGATGAATGCCGTGACACGCAGGCGCCACCTCAAGCGGCTGCGGATCGTCACGTCGTCGCGCCGCTGATCTGCCGATCAATAGGGAATCCAATGCAGCTCTTCGCCACCCCCTCCTCTCCGCGGGTCTTCGACGTGCCCGAAGCCGCTCGCCTGGCGGCGCGCGGGGTCCCCGCCGCGGCCACGGGCTCGGACCGCTTCGACACGCTCGTCGACGAGCGGATGATCGAGGTGTACGCGCGGGCGCAGAACCCCGAGGATCCGCTGGAGCTTCGCGACCTGTGGCTCGGGCGGGTCGAGTGCGAGCTCGGCAAGCACGGGGATCGCACCTGGCAGGCGGAGAAGTGGCGCAGCTCGGCGGTGCGACGCCAGCTCGGCGCGGAGGACGTCCTGCGATCGCGCACCACCGTGCGTTTCGTCAAGGAGCTGTTCAACTGGTACTTCCGGGACGATCTCTACGGCACGCTGCGCGACCAGGCCGAGATCATCCTGTCCGGCGGTTCGGTGGACGAGGAGGCATGGGGGGTCCCCGCGGCCCTGAAGGACTGCATCCGCTACGCGCTGGACCGCGACTGGTACGGCTACTCGGACTCCCGGGGCCGGGAGCCCTCCCGCGAGGCCGTCGCCTGGTACGAGAACTCCCGCATGGAGACGGCGCCCTACTCGGCCGGGAACATCGCCCTGACGCTGGGCGGCACGTTCGCGATGAGTTCCCTCGCCGACTTCCTGCTGCACGAGGCGAAGACGGATGCCCCGGCGCTGTGCGCGGTGCCCAACTACCCGCCGCTGGTCGAGACCATCGCCCGGCGCGGTGCGATCGAGCTCGTCCCGCTCGCCAGCGTCGACGGTCGGACCTCGCTGGAGCCGCTCATCGCGGCGCTGCGCCCGGACACGCCCCTGGTGATGCTGCAGACCGTCGGCAACCCCACGGGCGCCGTCGTCGTCGAGGGCGACCTGGAGCGGCTCATCGACGCCGCCGGCCCCTCGACCATGATCCTGCTCGACGAGTGCCACGAGTGGCTGGGCCCGCTGGAGCGCGTCAGCGCCAAACGCGCCGCGGCCAACGTCATCCGTATCTCCAGCCTGTCCAAGAACTGGTCGGCCCCCGGCCTGAAGACCGGCTGGATCGTCGCGGACGAGCGGCTCATCGCCGACTACTACGAGTACGCCTCGACCACCTTCGGCGGTCCGCCGTCGTTCCTCTACACGCTCATCGAGGTCCTGGCGCGGATGGAGCGCTGGATCATCGAGGGCGTCGACGTCCTCACCGACGCGCACGTCGGTGAGTTCGAGCAGACGTACGCGATGAACCTGCACGGCCTGCAGAAGGCCTATGACGGTTACCGGCACGAGCGCCACGAGCGTGCCGAGGGCCTCACGCTGCTGCGTGATGCCGCCGTCGGTGGCTTCACCCACCCGGGCATGGTGGTGACGCGGCCGCGGTACTCGATCAACATGGCCGTCGAGCTGACCGGCTGGGACGACTCGTACCTCTGCTTCCGCGACATCCTGCGCGACACGGGCGTCTCGGTGCTCCCGGGAATCCTCACCTTCTGCATGTCGAAGGCGGTCGTGCGCGTCACGGCGGCCCGTCGCTGGGACTGCCTGGACGAGGGCATCCAGCGGGTGACCCGCTACCTCGACCAGCGGGACCTGGAAGCCACGCTGATCCCGGCACAGCGGATCGGCTCCTGATGGACGCACCCACCGAAGCGGATCGGGCGCACACCTACCTGGGCACGCCGAGGTCTTCCCTCCTGACCCCGCACCCGACGGTTCTCGCGGCGTTCCTGCACCAGGTCACGGTGCGGCCGGACGCTCCGTACATCACCTTCCTGGCGGGACCGGAGCCGGTCACGCTGAGCTACCGCGACGTCGACCGGGAGAGCCGGCGGATGGCGCGGTGGCTGGCCGGCGCCGGGGTCACCCGCGGTACGCAGGTCTGCTTCTCCCCGTCGAACGACCTGACGTCCGTCGTCACCCTCTACGCGCTGCTGCGCTCCGGCTGTCCCACGCTGCTGACCAACCCGGGCGACCCGGAGTCCCGGGTGCGGCAGCAGGCCGCGCTGCTGGACGTGGACGTGTTCCTGCGCGGTCCCCGGACCGTCCACGGCATCGGCGTCGACGTGCCCGATCCGGCCTCCCTTCCCGCCACGCTGCCCGAAGGGCCGGGCGACGCCGAACTCGACCCGCACGCCGCGGCCTTCTTCTTCGGCACGTCGGGGTCGACCGCCGCGTCCAAGATCGTCACCCAGTCCCACTACAACGGCGTGGTCAACGCGTACGCGCTCATCCGGCACCACGGGCTCACACCGGACGACCGGCTGCTCGGCTGCCTGCCGGTGCACCACGTGAACGGTCTGCACTTCACCGTCTTCGGTGTCGCGGTCGCCGGCGCCCACGTCGTGCTCGACGCCGAGTTCGATCCGTTCCGCTACCCGGGTCTGCTGCAGACCTACCGGCCGCGCATCGCGAGCATCGTCCCGAGCATCGTGGAGGTGCTCGCGCAGACGTGGCGCCTGGCCGAGCCGCCCGCCGGGCTCGACTACGTCGTCACGGCCGCCGCGCCGCTGACCGCCTCGGCCGCGAGGACGTTCGTCGAGCGCACCGGGGTCCGCGTCCTGCAGGGGTACGGCCTGACGGAGACCACCAACTTCTCCACCACCGTGCCGCCCGACGTCGACGACGAGACCTACCGGCGTTTCCTGCTGGACTGCGAGATTCCCTCCGTCGGGACGCCCCTGTTCGGCAACGAGGTCCGCATCCTGCGCGAGAACGGGTCGTTCGCCGGGCCGGGTGAGGTGGGCGAGATCTGCATGCGCGGGCACAACGTCATGACGGAGTACGCCGCCAATCCGGAGGCCACCGCGGAGGCGTTCGCCGGCGGCTGGTTCCACTCGCAGGACATGGGCTTCGAGACGCACGACGCGGCGGGACGACCGTACGTGACGATCACCGGCCGCGTGAAGAACATCGCCAAGGTCCGCGGTGAGGCGGTCTCCCTCGACGAGATGGACCGGGTCCTGCGTGCCATGGCGCCGGTGCGCGACGCCGCGTGCGTCTCGGTTCCGGACCGGTACCTCGGCGAGAAGATCATCGCAGCCGTCGTGTGGGCCCCCGGCGTCGGCGCGCAGGAGGTCGACCTTCGCGCGGCCCTGCGCGAGCACTTCGCGGAGAGCCTCCTGCCCGCCCAGGTCGTGCACCTCGACGCCATCCCGCGGACGCCCACGGGCAAGGTGTTGCGTCCGCAGCTCCGCGAGATCCTGCCGACCCTCGGCTGACGGCCGTTCAGACCGTGGCGGTGACGGGCGGGTCCAGCGGCAGCTCGAGGTAGACCCAGCGGCGGGTGTCGTCGGCATGCACCGGCCCCCGCTGCTGGAACCCCAGGCGCTCCAGCAACTGCCGCGTGCCCACGAGATCCGGATTCGCCTCGCACCGCAGCACGGACGCGCCGAGCGCCTGCGCCTCCTCGATCGCCCGACGCAACGCCTGCACGCCCACCAGAGACCCGGCCGCGGCGGCTTCGGCGCCCACGGCCAGCCGCTGAAGGTACAACGGACGCGGCGACGGCTCGTACCCGGCGGCGGCCACGTCGAACGCAGCAGTCTCGGTCAGCGTGAACATGGCGATCGGACCGGCGTCGCCGGAGAGAACCCGAACCGCCCCCGCCTCCACCAGCCGACGAGTCGTCTCCGGCCGCCGTGCCGGAGCACGGGTGCCGGTCTTCGCCGCCTGGTACGCGTCACTCTCACACAGCAGCGCGTGCACCGCCTCCGCGTCGACCGCGGGCATCCAGCCGTGAGGCTGGCTCACCGGCGTACGACCGTCATCCGGTCCCGGGAGTCGATCGGCATGTGCGGCACCCCGAAGGCGAGGATCTCGAACGGCTCGTCGACCTTCTTGTTCGTCTTCACACCGTGGGCGAAATTCGCCGGAACGTACACCGAGTCGCCCTCGACCATGTCGTAGTCGACGCCATCCACGTGGATGAACCCACGAGCCTTGAGCACGTACAGGATGTGCGCACCCGGATGCGTGTGCAGCTCGAACTCCGCACCCGGATCCATGATGATGCGGTCGACACCGACCTCGGCCCCCGACTCGATCAACTCCGCGGCACCCGGCACCCCGGAAATACCGTCGAGCACACTGCCGTCAGAGTGCAGCAGCTTGAGGCTCTGCCCGGTCGACAGATTCTGGATGTGCCGCTGCGGGTCGAATTGCGACTGCACCTGCTGTCCCCTCTTCGCATTCGTGCGCACCAACGGGTGTCGGCGGGCTACAGACCGTGACGCACGAGATCGGTTGACAATCAATTATTAGCGTTCCCGGCGCCGGCAATCAGGATGTTACATGACCATGAACAGCATGAACATCGCGTCCGTCGGCCCCACTGTTGATGCCCGTAGGGGCCCCTGATTGGGGCATCCCGCACAACGGTGCGAATTCCTCCTCAGGCGTGGCGACGCCGATCTCCCCGCCGGCGCTGGCGCCCCTCAGCCGGTCACCGGACGCGGCCGGGTCGAGCGGGCCGGGTCAGGCGGCGGACTGTTCGTCCTCGCCGGTCCAGTCGGGGGCCTCGGCGACCGCCGGAGCCAACCCCGACGGGGTGGGGTAGTCGAGGATGTCGAGCAGGTCGACGTCCTTGCCCAGTTCCGCACGGATCAGGGCCCGGATCCGCACCGCGGTCAGCGACGTGCCGCCGAACTCCACGAAGTCGCTGTCCGCGTCGAGCGTGTCGTTCTTCAGTGCCGTCTGCCAGATGGTGACCAGACGTGCGGTGAGATCACCGGACATGGGCTTCCCCTTACCTCGTGCTCATCGGTTCAGTGACACGGCGACGCTGGTCAGCCGGGACAGTTGGGCGCCCCGGCCGACCTTCGCCTCGAGGCTGCCACGGCCGAGCACCAGCCGGCGCACGCCAGCGGCGATGGCGCGCCGCAGCGGTTCGTAGACGACCAGGTTGAAGTACGTGAAGGTGCCCTCGGTCCGCGCGTAGTCACAGCCCCAGCAGCGCAGCCGCCACACCTCGCCCTGCCGCCAGGCGACGGTGAACGCGACCGGGTCGTGCCCCTGCGGGTCGTCCTCGCCGAACACCGCCAGGCAGGTCGTCTGGTCCCCCACCGACTTCGCGATGCTCAGCAGGTAGTTCGCGTAGTCCTCGACGTCGCCGGTCTTGCCGTACTTCAGCTCGACGTTGCGCAGCAACGGAGCCAACTGCTCGTACCGGGTCAGCAGGTCCACCTCGACGATCCGCAGGCCGGTCTCCTGGAACCGTCGTTGCTCCTGGCGGATTGCCGCCCGCCGGCCGCGTGACTGCGCCCCAAGGTATTCGTCGAACGAGTCGAACGTGATCGGGACGAACGGCTCCACCGTCTCCACCAGCACCGGGTCGTGCTCGGCGAGCAGCGGCACCACGTCGGCCAACAGCTCGGCGTCCAGGAGCGGGAAACACGCGAAGTCGAGGCGGTCGGACTCCTCGGTCACCAGCCGCCAGGCCTCGCGCACCAGGGCCGCCCGCACCGGACCGGGCTCGACGGTGGGATCCACCGCGACCAGCCCCGGCGCACGCCCGAGGGAACCGAGGTAGCAGCCCGTACGCCAGCCCCGGGCGGCTTTCGACCCGTCGAGCACCAACCCGGGATGGGGCGCCACCGTGTACGGCCGCGCCACCGGGTAGACGGGGAGCAGTCCGATCGGGATCCCCGGTCGGTCGCCGTCGACGACGACGTACCGCGCGGACTGACCGGCCTCCGCGAGGGCCCGTTCCGCCCGAACGAGTTCCCGCCGGTCCGCTTCACCCAGCAGCGCCGGGCCCTCAGCGTCGGAGGCTCTGACCACCTCGGGCAGAGCAACTGTTACACGGGCATTACGAGGCTGCGACATTATGCACGATGCTAGACTCCGCCACTATTAGTGTCAATCACGGCGCAGACGCCATTCGGCAGCGCGGACGGTGCGCCGGAGGGCGCCCCGCTCAGTAATTGACGAACGTACCGACCGGCATTTCGACCGGCGCATCAGCGAGTCTCGAAACAACGGTGTGCGGACGTCTCGATGCAGCGGTTCGCATCCGCGGCGGAATGGACGGCTGAACCGGATCCACGATGGTCCGGCCCGTCTCCGCTCTCCACCGGTCGTCTCGTCGCGCGCCATGTCCATGCCGTTCAGGTCCCGAATTCCAGGGTCCCGTCGGCGCGCCCCCGGGTGACCACCCGCTTGATCGACACCGTGGCCAGGGCCAGCCATCCGACGCCGACGAGCACCTCGAACACGAGGTGCCGGACCACGTCGGACCAGGTGCCGCCGGCGAGGACGGCGCGGATCGCCTGCAGCCCGTTGGTCAACGGGAACAGGTGCAGTAGCGGCTGCAGCCAGCTGGGCCAGAACGAGATCGGGACGTTGACCCCGCAGAACGCCATGATGGGCAGGTAGCCGATGTTCACCGCGATCACCTGGAGGCTGCGGTAGCGCACCGCGAGACCCGCCAGGAAGCAGCCGTAGCAGTAGCAGCAGATCCCGACGACGGGAATCAGAGCCGCGGCCACCAGCGCCTCCGGCCACGGCAGTGGGACCCCCAGCAACGGCGGCAGCAGCGACCACCCGATCAGCGAGCTGGCGATGCCGCTGGCCAGCCAGTGCAGGCCCCGCCCCAGGTACACCGGTACGTGACTGGTCGGCGCGATCGCCAACAGGGGCAGGGTGCCCAGCCGGCGCTCGTTCGCCATCGTCAGCACGACGATCATCGACTCCAGGCAGGACAAGGCGACGAGGTTGCCCACCAGAACGAAGCGCATCGTGCCCTCGTCCGCGACGAACCGGCCGATCATGGCGAAGAACGTCACCTGGGTCAGCAGCCGCGCCACCCAGCCGAAGAGCCAGGTACGCCAGGTGTGGACCGCGCGCATCTCCCTGATCGAGAAGAGCAGCGACTGGTATCCGAGGCGCAACCACCCGGACATCGGAGCAACGGAACTGGTCATGCGTTGGTCACACTCGCCGTCTCCCGGCTGCGGTCGACCATCCGGTTGATCAGCAGCACCCCGCCGGCCAGTGCCGCCGCGCCCAGACCGACCGTGGCCGCGATCCATGCCGGCCACGGGTCCGGCAGGTCCCCGCTCATCGAGCCGCGAAGCAGGTCGGCACTCCAGGAGAGGAAGACGACCCGGCTGAGCGGTTCCAACCAGCCCGGCAGAAGCGCGACCGGCACGAGCACACCGCCGAGAATGTAGAACGGGTACGTCAGGGCGTTCTGGAACACGTGCCTCGCCCGCGAGACGATGAAGATGGCGGCGAGCAGGGTGGCGGTGCCGGCCATCGCGAAGCAGGTGGCCAGCACGGCCAGCACGAACACCAGGGGTCGGTCGATCGGGATGTCCGCCCCGAACCCGACCACCGCCACCAGCCACGACTCGACGAAGGTCAGGGCGCCGGCCAGCGCGATCACGCTGATGCGCCCGAACACCACGAGGCTCATCGGCGTCAACGAGGCGACCAGCAGTTCGGTGCGGCCGCCTAGGCGATCCTCCTCGATGATCGAGGCGGCCAGGTCCAGCGACATCAGCCAGACTCCGATCAGGCCGGGGGCGAGGACCGCGTTCACCAGCAGTCCCGGCCGTTGGCCGTGCGTCACGAGCGACAGGAAGATGACGCTGAACAGCGGCGTCGTCAGAAGGATCATCAGGTGTCCGGGGCTGCGCCGGGTGAGGGCGACCTGCAACCGGAACGCCGCGGCGAGGGCGTTCAGCGCGCTCACACCGACATCGCCCTCGTGCCGACCAGCCGCAGGTAGATGTCCTCCAGCGAAGGCTCGCTCCGGCGGGCCGACAGCACGCCACGCCCGATCAGCCACACCAGGAGCTGCGCCACCGCCGCCGGGTCCCTCACCAGGGCGCGGTGGCCACCGGCACGGGCTTCGACGACCTCCACGAACGGCAGCGCCGCCACCTCGTCGAGCAGTGCCCGGTCGTCGCAACTGAAGTCGACACATTCCCGGGTGTCCAGGTAACGGCCGATGTGCTCGGTCGGCTCGTCGAGCACGAGACTGCCGTGGTCGATCAGGGTGACCCGGTCACAGAGCGCTTCGGCCTCCGCCATGTCGTGGGTGGTGAGGAATACCGTGCGCCCTTCCTTCCGCAATTCGTGCACCAGCGTCCGGAATTCGCGGGCAGCAACGGGGTCCATACCGGTCGTCGGTTCGTCGAAGAACAGAATTCGCGGCCCGTGGATCAGGCCACGGGCCAGGTGCAGCCGCTGTTTCATACCCCGGGAGAACGTCTCTACCGCGTCGTCGGCCCGATCACCGAGCCCGACCCGGTCCAACAACTCTGCGCACCTTCTCCGGGCCGTCCGGCGATCCAACCGGTACAGCGCGGCCCAGAAATCCAAATTCTGCCGCGCACTGATGCGGGGATAGAGACCCCGCTCCCCGCCGAAGACGACACCGACGTTCTCCCGCACCGCCCGAGGTGCCGCTGCCACGTCTTTGTCGAGGATCTTCGCCGTGCCGGAGGTGGGCAGGAGGACGGTGGACAGAATTTTGACCAGGGTGGTCTTTCCCGCTCCGTTCGGGCCGAGCAGGCCGAGAATCTCGCCGTCATCGACAGTTAGAGTGACGCCACGGAGAGCGACCTTCTCCTCCGCCTTACGCTTTGATCGATACACGCGAACCAAATCGCGGACCTCGACAACGGCTGGCATTCAGATCCCTTCGCTGCGACGCCGACCCCGAGCGCCGTCACACAGACACCTGACATCCCGACCTGCCCGGCATCCTGGCCAATATAGACGCCGCCGCCGAGGCAGGGAAGGCACTGCTACCATCGGAACGGCTTCCGCGCCGGCATTACTGAGCGCAATACCTGCGATACGGAAACCGTCGGTTATTCGGTCAGGAGGCGAACAAGTGGCGATTACGGAGTGGAACACGCTCCGCACCGGCTCGAGCGACGAGGTCGTACTCCTCGTCGACTTCAGCGCCGAGGCCAGCCGGATGACCGCCGGCTTCAGCAACCTCGTCCCGCTGCTGCCGGAGCGCTACACGGTACGGGCACCGCAGCGCGCCGCCTGGACCGGCGAGACCGACGGTGGCGCAGGGGCGGCGGCGAGACTCGAGCAGTGGCTCGCCACCGCGGACCAGTTCGGCGCGGAGGTCGTGGCCGTGCTCGGGTACTGCGCGGGCTGCCGGCTGAGCGCCGCGTTCGCCGACCGCCTCACCGGCCCGACCCCGCCCGCGGTGGTGTTCCTCGATCCGCTGCCCGTGTTCCCGGAGACGCTCCTGCACGAATACCAGGAGGCCGTCAACGGGCTCGCGCCCGACCTCGAACCGGCCGTCGTCGAGCTGGCCACGAGGCAGGCGCAGGATCGTGTCGGGACCGCTGCCGACCTGACCGAGCTCGCCACCTGGCTCAGCGGCTCCTACCGGGCCCTGGCGGTCGAGGGCTGCCGGAAACTCGGCATCGACGACGAGTTCACCGAGCAGTTGGTCGCCCGGCTGACCGACTATCTCCAGTACCTCACGATCGCGGCGGCCGCGCCGCCGCCCCGAAGCGCGCCGGACCTCGTGCTGCGCTCGAACACGCCGATGCCGTCCGTCCTGACGCAGGAGTACCCCGCCGCAGAGCTGGTCGATGTGCCCCGGGCCGACCTGCTCGGCAGCCGCGAGGTGGCCGACCTGGTGACGCGGGTGCTGAGTGCCGACGCGGCCGGAGCCGGCGAACACCGGTCCTGACCGGCGGCGAACAGGCTCGCTAAATCCTGTTCAACGCCCCCACCGCCGCGTCGATCACGCTCACCGACGACAGCGCCACGATCGAGGGCAGCGTGATCAGCCGCAGCCAGGTCCATGACGCTGGCGAGATCCACGACTACCGGCCCTCGCCGTCGACGTCGCCGCTGCCCGTGACCGGAGGGCGCACCGGCGTGGGGTCGGTTGTCCGCAACCCGGCATCTCCTCGCGGGTCCGATTGGTGACTACCCAGCCACGCATCGCGACCGCCCTGCATAGCGTCACGGGATGCAGCCGATGGAGCCAACCCCCGCGCAAGCCTCCAGCCCTCCGCCGACGCCCGTCCGAGCCTCCGGCCCCACGCCCGTGCCGGTTCACCGCGACGAGCCGGTCCACCCGCCGCAGGGCACCGCTTCCGGCCCCGCGCCGGCCCCGCAACCGGATCAGGCACTGACCGCGCGTCTGGCGCACTGGTCCGCCACCGAGCAGGTGGTCACCGACGTGGTGAGCGCCCTGAACACCGCGTACGGCACGCCGCTGACGGTGGCACTTCTCGACACGCCCGTCGGCAGCGACCACCTGCCGGCCACCAACACCATCGTCCTGTCCTCGAAGTACGCCACACCCGGGCTCGCCACCGTCGCCGACAAGCTGATCCTGTACCGGTTGGCCACGGCGTTCGAATCCCTCGGCGTGAACGCGAGCGAGGCGGTGGCACTTCAGGCGTACAACGGGCGGCAGCAACGGCTGTGGCGGCTGGCGAACCCGCCACAGGACCCGCCGCCCGCGGACGTGTACCGGTTCTACCACGGCACCAACCGGTGCAACTACCACGGCGACGGCATCCGGATCACGGGTCTGGCACCCGACATGGCCGGCAGCGCCATCGGCTGCAAGCGCTGGGAGAGACACGACATCGCCAGGGAGAGCAAGGACCAGGGCTGGAACACCGTCACCCTCGACTTCGAGATCGCGCTGTCCTACGCCCGGCAGCACACCGAGTGGGCCATGGGGATGAAACGCAACGAGCCGGCCCTGCGTGACGTCGCCGACGAGGGCGGGCTCGTCCTCACCTTCGACGTGCCGAAAGAGGCCGTCGACGGCAACGACCGGTGGCGCCGGGACAACAGTGGCGACCCGAACAACTTCCAGACCCAGGAAGCGGTACCGGCGCAGCGGATCCGGGTGGCAGAGGAGCTGGGCATCCCGGGGCCCTTGACCGCCGTCGCGCCGCCGCCGATCTCCACCGGTGCCCCGAGGGCCAAGGCGGACCCTCCGTCGGCCACCGGCCGGCGTCGCGTCTACCGCCCGGCCGGCTCCTGAAAGGCCGCGAACTCATGCTCGAGGAGGGGTGAGCGGTACGTCGACGTGTTCCCCGGCGCGGGCGGCGTGACCTGCCCGGTCCAGGAGAGCGACCAGGGACGCCACCGGCGGCCCCGCCCCGTGGGCTCGGTCGCCCTGCCCGCAGCCGACGACACGGCGCTTATGACATCGAGAGATCTAGTGGTATAACTCTCCTTGATCATGGGCGCCGCGACATCAGCCGAGCTGCGAAAGCTGGTCACGCTCCGTCCACACGGAGAACTCCTGGAGGACTGATGCTCATCGGTTTCGTACGGGCTGCGGCAGCCGTCGTGCTCGCCGCCGGTGCCGCTCTCGTGCCGGCGACCGCCGCCAACGCTCACCCCGATGCCGACCGGGTCAACGTGTACCCGCCGATCCAGGGATCTTCCACGTGGGACCGCTTCGGGCTGTCCGCGCCCGCCTCACACCACGTCGTGTTCGGCAACTGGGGCTACCTCAACGACTGGTCGGTCGACATCTATCGCAACCCGGGCGCCACCGTGGTCTCCCCCTTCGGCAGCAAGACCACGTCCGGCCACCCCGTCGCGGTGAAGGTGGTGACCGTCCGGCCCGGGTGCGCGACCGGCAATCTCGCGGATGGCGGTTACCGCATCGGTCTGGAGGCACGTGACACCACGACCGGGCAGATCCTGGCCAGGGCAGACGTGATGCACGTGAACAGAAAGCCCAGCGGCATCGTGGTGGGCGCGTCCGTAGGGCCCTGGACCAAGCTTGGCGAGACCGGCAGGTTCCGCTGGTCCAGCTGCTACCAGGTCAACGGCGACAGCGGCGCCCACATCCATCTCGAAGTGATCAACCAGCACCGGTACTCCTGCTACGTCCGCCGTGCCGCGAACACCACACTCAACGACCTGACGGTGATCGGCGTCGCCGGCACGCACCACACCGGGCAGCGGCAGGCCTGCTGACGTACGGCCTCCTCCGCGACCCCACGGCTGCGGGGCCCTGCGGAGCGTGGGCGGCTTCGGCGGCTGGCCGCGCCACGACGAACCGACGGCCGACCGGACCACACGGAGCTGGCCGGGCAGTCCCGGCTCGGCCGTCTCCCACCGTGGCGCCGGTCCTCGCCGGTGCCGGTCAGCGGGTCTTCTTCGTCGCCCGCTTGCGAGGTGGCGTCAACAGGTCGGCGACCGCGGCGATCGCGGACGGCACCAGGCGGTAGTACGCCCAGACGCCGCGCTTCTCACGCTCCAGCAGGCCGGCCTCGGTGAGGATCCGAAGGTGGTGACTCACGGTCGGCTGGGAGAGACCGAGCGGCGCGGTGAGGTCGGTCACGGAGGCTTCGCCCTCCGGGGACGACTGGATCAGGCTGAGCAGTCGCAGCCGGGCCGGGTCGGCGAATGCCTTCAGCACCCCCGCCAGCCGCTCGGCATCGGCGCGCTTGATCGGCTCGCCGGCAAGGGGCGAGATGGCAGGCGTCGTAGTTTTCGCAGTTCCCACGTCTTGCATCGTTGCAGCAACACCGCCTACAGGCCGGTCAAACGAGGGCTGGATCACGATGAGTTCGCCGGAAGGAGCGATACGAGGTGCGGGCGCGGCGGCCGCTCCCGATGCGCTGCTCGCCCGGAAACGACCCCCCGCCAACGCCGCCGGGAGGCACGGCCAGCCGGGGAGCGCCCGACGGTACGGACCGACGCCGGACAATGATCGGCGTGGTAGGGACATCCCGGCCACCGGCAGGTTGCCGGGCGGCGCGGCGGTGGCTGTGGCCTACGCGGCCGTGCCCGGTTCGACGGTGAGCAGTGCGGCGAGTTGGCGCAGGATGGCGGGCCGGGCCCGGTAGTACACCCAGGTGCCCCGCCGCTCGGCATCGACGAGGCCTGCCTCGCGCAGCGTCCTGAGGTGATGCGAGATGGTCGGCCCGGTCAGGTCGAACGCGGGGGTCAGGTCACACACGCACGCCTCCCCGCCCGCGGCGGAAGCGATCATCGACATCAACCGCAGTCGCACCGGGTCACCGAGCGCCTTGAACGCGGGCGCGAGGACAGCGGCGGTCTCGGCCGGCACCCGGCGCTGCGCCAGCGGCGGGCAGCACGGCGTGTCGGCGCTGAGGTCGATGACGGGATGCGGGGCCGCTCGGCGTGACATGACCCTAGGTTGACAGACGTCTAATCAGCGTGCAAATCTGCTTCGACGGACGTCAAGACAGGCGTCGCGGGAAGGGGTTCCCCATGCTCGGTCGGACGGTCGGGAAGATCGTCGCCGCCGTCGTCATGGGCGCCGCCCCCCACCCGGACGGAGCCCGCCGATGACCGGCGTCACCGTCCGTCCCATGGCGGCCGACGACGCCGAGCGGGTCCTCGCCATCCACCAGGCGGGCCTCGACGGCGGGCACGCCAGCTTCGAGACCGACGCACCCACCTGGGCGGCGTTCGACTCCGCAAGGCTGCCCGCGCACCGCTTCGTGGCCGTCGACGGCGACGACCTCGTCCTCGGCTGGATCGCCGTCTCGCCCACCTCGACGCGCGCCGTCTACGCCGGCGTGGTGGAGCACTCCGTCTACGTCGACCCCGCCGCCCACGGCCGAGGTGCCGGCCGGCTGCTCCTCGACGCGGTGATCGCCTCCACCGAGGCCGCCGGCATCTGGACCATCCAGTCCGGCGTCTTCCCCGAGAACACCGCCAGCCTCGTCCTGCACCAGCGCGCCGGCTTCCGGATCATCGGCACCCGCGAACGCGTCGGCCGTCACCACGGCCGATGGCGCGACGTCGTCCTGCTCGAACGCCGCAGCCCCGTCATCACCTGACCAGGCCCAGCCCCAGGCAGGACCGCCGTCCACCCGTTTGATTCGACAACCAAAAACCCAGAGGAGTCGTCTGATGAGCCCCGTGGACAAGCTGCCCGTCGTGGTGATCGGTGCCGGGCCGGTCGGTCTGGCCGCCGCCGCACACCTGCACGAACGCGGCATCGCCTTCACCGTCCTCGAAGCCGGCGACGCCGCCGGCGCCGCGGTGCGACAGTGGGGGCACGTGCGGGCGTTCTCCCCATGGCGCTACGACATCGACCCAGCCGCCCGCCGCCTGCTCGACGACGCGGGTTGGGTCGCTCCCGACCTGGAGGCCCTGCCCACCGGCGCGGCACTCGTCACCGACTACCTCCAGCCCCTCGCGGAGCTACCGCAGCTCAAACCGCACGTGCGTTACGGCACCCGCGTCGACGCGATCAGCCGACTCGGCCTGGACCGGCTGCGCACCGCCGGCCGCGACACCACCCCGTTCCTCATCCGCCTCGCCGACGGCGAGGAGATCCTGGCCCGGGCGGTCGTCGACGCCTCCGGCACCTGGGGCACCCCGAACGTCCTCGGCGCGTCCGGTCTGCCCGCCCGCGGTGAGCGGGACGTGGCCGGGTATCTGGAGCACGCGCTGCCGGACGTCCTCGGCGCCGACCGGGACCGGTTCGCCGGCCGGCACACCCTCGTCGTCGGGGCCGGCCACTCCGCCGCCAACACCCTGCTCTCCCTCGCCGAACTGGCCGCCGACCACCCGGGCACCGAGGTGACCTGGGCGATCCGGACCTCCTCGCCGGCGCGCACCTACGGCGGCGGAGACGCCGACGCCCTCCCAGCCCGCGGCGCGCTCGGCTCCCGGCTGCGCGACCACGTCGACGCCGGCCGGATCCGGCTGCTCACCGGCTTCTCCGTGCACGCCCTCACCCGGACCGCCGACCGGGTCACCGTGGTCGTCCGGCACGCCGACGGCGGCGAGGAGCCGGTCACCGTGGACCGCGTCGTCGCGGCCACCGGCTTCCGTCCCGACCACACCATCGCCTCCGAACTGCGCCTGGACCTCGACCCGGTCATGGGCGCCAGCCGCGCCCTCGCCCCGCTGATCGACCCCAACGAGCACTCCTGCGGCACCGTCCCCCCGCACGGCGTCGACGAGCTCACCCACCCCGAGCCCGGCTACTACGCCGTCGGCATGAAGAGCTACGGCCGCGCCCCCACCTTCCTCATGGCCACCGGCTACGAGCAGGTCCGCTCCGTGGTCGCCGCCCTCGCCGGCGACTGGCGGGCAGCCCGCGACGTCCAGCTCGACCTGCCCGAAACCGGTGTGTGCAACAGCAACCCCGACGACTCGGCGGTCAGCGACGGCTGCTGCGGGCCCGCGCCTGCGGGACGGGGGCTGGCCACCGGCGTCTCCGGGGGCCTGCTGGCCGCGCCGCCGCGGCTGGTCTCCCTCGACGTCGCACCCGCTGACGGTCAGGCCGGAGGCTGCTGCGGCAGCTGATGCCACCACCACGGTGCCCGCCGACCCCACGGTCGGCGGGCACCGCGCCCACGACTGGCGGGTCGCCGCCGCCCTTACGCCATCACCTCGACCATCGGCGACGGCTCCGCCGGCGGTCACGGTGGTGGCCGTGCGCGGTCGACACCGGTCCTGCGGCGACGCCCGTCTGCGGCCACGGAGATGGTGTACGACCTGCCTGTGATGCCGCGTCGCATGAGCCCCGTGCGGCACGCGGTCGAGCTCCGCGAACGCCCCCACTCACGGCTGGAAGTACTCCGACATCAGGCGGCTGACCCATTCCGGCTGCCTGACGTTCACCGGCAGGAACTCCGCCATGGTCGGCTTCAGGTCGATGACCGGGGTGCCGGAGACCGCGTCGAGACCGATCACCGTCAACTCGCGGGCGTGGACGGATTCGATGGCGCAGCACGTCACCCCGATGCGGTTCGGCCTGCGGGGGCCACGGCCGGCGAACACGCCCACGGACGGGAGGTCGGCACGGCCGCGGTAGGGGCGGGGTTCGCGGTGGTCGCCATGTTCCGGGAACTGGTCGAAGACGAAGAGGACCTCCACGTGGGAAAAGCCCTCCAGCCCCTGGAGGCACGCCTCGCCGAAGCGCTCGTCGATGGTGATCGTGCTGCGGACCGCACCCCAGTTGTCCGTGTGCTGGACATCCGTCCGGTCGTTCTGGACCGTACCTATCGGGGTGATCTCGAAGCTGTGCATGGCTGGACACCTGTCGGGTGGGGGTCGGTTCCAGGTCCACGGTGAGGCTCCTGGGCATCGACCGGTCGGGTGTGTGACTCGGCTCGGCCGGCGCACACCAGGGCGCACCCGCCCGCGGGTGGTGGCCGAGGCGGCGTGCCAAGCGGCTAGGCGACGAGCAGGAGCACGCTGATCGCCAGCATCACCAGGGCCGTGGCCCCGTGGATGCCGTAGACGGCCGTCCTGGGCCCGTTGCTGCGCCACACGATCAGTGCGTCGCCGGCGGGTATGGCGGCGGCGGCCAGCATGAACCAGCCCAGCAGGTGGGGTGTCGCTCCCGCGAGCAGGATGAGGATGAAGAGCCCCGAGGCCATGTCGCGCACCGCCTTGACGGACAGCCAGGCCTGGAAGGTGCGGTCCTCGGTCGGCGTGCCGGGGATCCCGAAGCCGACTGCGGCCTGCGGCGCCCGGAAGGCACGCGCGCTGATGACGATGATGCTCAGGCCGACCAGTCCGGCGAGCACGTTGGCGACGTTGACGAGCATGCGCTGTCCCCTCCACGAAAAGGCCGAATCTAGCGTCGCTAGAAACTATAGCGACGGTACTCTATCGCCGGCAGCGCGTCTAGCGCCGCTAGGATGGCTCCATGTCCGCCATCAGTGAGCGCCGTGAACGCGAACGCGCCCACCGTCATCAGCTGATCATCACGGCCGCGCGCGAACTCGCGGAGGCCGAAGGCTGGGAGGCGGTGACGACACGGCGGCTGGCGGAGCGCGTCGAGTACAGCCAGCCGGTTCTGTACAGCCATTTCCACGGTAAGGACGCCATCGTGAGCGCCGTCGCCCTCGACGGATTCAGCGAGCTCGCCGCCCACCTACGCCGCGCGCGACAGGCCGCCCCCGAGCTCGGACAGAGCCTGCGCGCCGTCTGCCGCGCCTACCTGGAGTTCGCGACCGAGCGACCCGCCCTGTACCAGGCCATGTTCATCCTGCCCACCGACCTGAAGTTCGCGAGCACCGAGACACCGCCCCCGCTGCGGGCTTCCTTCGACGAGTTCGTCAGCTGCTTCCGCCCGGACAACGAGCGGCGCGAACTATTCGCCGAAGTCCTCTGGAGCGCGTTGCACGGCATCGCCGTCCTGTCGGAAAGCGGCCGCATCCCCCTTCAGGGACAGGAGGAACGACTCGACTTCCTCATCACCCGGATCGCCGGCACTTCGAGTCCGGCGCCGGGGCACGCGTCGTAGCCGACCTTGCTGGGGACGCGGGCCTGATCCCGCAGTGGCGCAGTGGCGCAGTGGCGCAGTGGCGCAGTGGCGCAGTGGCGCAGTTGAGCATGGTTGGTGCGCAGGTGCGGGCGAGGTCGTGTGCCGCCGCCCCTGTCCTGACGCCGCTGCCGAGCGCCTCACAGCTGGTGCAGGATCACCGGGTCCTTGATCTTCTTGTCGGCCGCCAGCAGCAGCGCCTTGCTGATGATCTCGGCGAGCCGGCTGTCGCCTTCGAAGGGCAGGAACAGCTCCGGCTCCTTCGCCTTCGCCGACTCGGGGATGATGCACAGGTAGCGGTCCTCCCCGGCGATCAGGATGTTGCCGGTGCCGCAGTGGATGCGATACGTGTGCAGATCGCCGCGTACCTCGAGGAACCTGTCGGTGAGGGTGCAGCGGTCGGCGATCGCCAGCCGAGGGATCAGCTCGGCCAACGCCTCCCGGCGCGTGTGACCGGGCGGAGTGAGGTCGCCGAAGCTGTTCCGTGCCCAGTAGTCGCGGTAGCGGCCCCCGGGGCCGCCGTCGTACCAGTTCGGGTCGTTGCCAACCCCGGCCGCGGCCACGAACAGGTCGACGTCGCGCATCACCTCGCTCAGCACGACCGGCGGAACCTGCTCCAGCGGCACCGGGGTGCGGTCTTCCCTGGTGATCCGCAGTTGGTCGGTCGACATCGTGTCGAACACCAGGTCGTCGCCGCGATCCTCGATCCCGGCGATGTGCAGCTCGGCACGCAGTTCCCTATCCGGCAGGGCCAGCCATGGGGTGCCGTAGCCCGCGCCGTTGGCACGGTGCTGGACGTACGACCAGCCACGCCGCGACAGCAGCGCGTTGAGACGGTGCTGGCGCACGATGTGCGCGGCGAACCGGTTGGAGTACGTGCCGGTGGCCCGTTCCGCGTCGGTCAGCAGGTACTGCTCGCGGTGTGCCTGCTTGAACGGCTGGGTGATCCTGTGCCGGGCCAGGAAGTCCCGCCAGGGCAGGACCGCGGTCGGGTCGGCCACCGGGTGCCACAGTCGGACCGAGGCGTCGCCAACGGGCTCGATCACCGTGTCGTCCACCGTCCGCAGGGCGTCACCGCCCCAGCAGCAGGCGACGCCGTCGACGGTCCAGATGAGCCGCCGGGCCAGGGCCCGAGCCAGCGGGTGATCCAGGAATCGTTCGCGCCACTGCTCGACGGTCCACGTACGGTCGCGGCGCAGCAGCCGCTCCAGTCGATCGCGGGTGGCGATCAGCGTGGCACCGACGTCCGCGACGGTCGCCTTCAGTTCCTTCAGCTCGTCGCCGTGGCCCCTGCGTACCTGCGCCGGAGGAGCCTTGACCACCTTGCCGTCAGCGTCGCGCCACACCAGGACGGCGTCGGTGCCGCGCACCTCGAGCTCGTACGAACAGTCACCCAGCTTGTCCGCGAGCGGCAGCCCGAAGCCGGGCAGGGCCATCTCCTCGACGTCCTCACGGCCGACGCCCGCAGCCTCGGCGTGCGTGGCCAGTCCGTTCTCGACGATGCGCAGCGTGCTCTTGTAGGTCAGCCGCGACGCCAGCCGCGCCAACTGTGCGAGGGCGGCGGGATGGTCGGCGTCGACGAGCGCCGCGACCGCCACGTTCGCCAGTTTGGGGCTCGCCGGACCGTGCCCTGGAACCTTGCGGGCGGCCCGTTCCGCGATCTGGCCGAGGCTACGTAGGGTCTGCTCCGACGGCGGGCACATCGCTCGCATCCAGATCAGGCCCCACAGCAGCCCGACGTTGTGACGGTCGGCCAGGCGCGGTGGAAAGTCCGCGTAGTGGCCGTAGCAACACGTGCCGGTCATCCGCAGCGGCATGCTGCGCGCCAGGCCCACCAGTGGAAGCCAGTCGTCGAGCCGACCGGTGAACTCGTCGCCGCCGACCGCGTCGAGCAGGAGCCGGGCGCTCTTCTGCCAGGCGGCCGTGGGTCTCGACCTGTCCTTGCCGAGCAGGCAGTGGGCGAGCAGCGCGTGCCACGCGGACCGGCGCTCCTCCGGCATCGCCTCGATGTCCGCGACGGCACGGTCGGCCCATGGCTCACCGACGTTGACGGTGGGCCACATCGTCTCGTCCTCGTCGCCCAGGTCGCGCACTCTGCCCTCGATCCGCGTCCGGCGCCAGGTCGCGAGCGCCGCCGGGTGCGTGCGTCCGGCGAGGTGCTCCGTCCTGATGGACTCCCAGGTGAAGCTCACGAGATCCAGGCTCCAGTTGCCGAACCCCAACCATGCCTGACCGCCCAGCCGGTCCAGCCACGCGGACCCGTTGAGCCCACCGGCCGAGAGCAGGGCGAGGATCAGCGTTCTCCGCCCGCTGCTCTCCTGCTCCGGCACCGTCAACGCGTCGAACACCGCCTGCCGCACCGGAAGCGGCTGCGCGCGCAGGAGTGGCTCCGCGCGGGACCACATCTCGTCGCGGGCGTCATCCCACAGGGTCTTGGCACCGTAGGGGACGTCCGACAGGTATCCGATCACCGTCATCGCCGCGGCGAACCGGCTGTCGTGGTCCGCCTCGGCGCCGCCCAGCGCCGCCACCGCAGCCCCGAGCGACTCGGCCTGCCGCGTGGCCTCCGCAAGGAGCTCGACCTGCGGGGGAGCGAGATCGTACGGTCCGTCCGGGTCGTTGAGCGCGGCGAGCAGCGCCCGGGCCGTGGCAGGCGGCGCCCAGCCGCACACCATGGCCACGTAACTGACGAAATCCCGCTGACCACCGGGGCTGAGGGTGCCGTAGTCGCGCCGCTCGCACCGCTCCCTGGTGCGGGTGACCACCTGCCGCAGCGCCGCCTCCGGGTCGAACGTGCCCATCAGCCACCCACCAGCGGTACGAGCTTGAGGAAGGTGACCCGGGACCCCCCGTGCAGGCGGATCCTCTCGTCCAGGCCGGTCACCTGGCGGTCGTCGACCAGCACCACGAAACCGTTACGGCCGAACGCGTCAAGGGTCATCCGGGTCCGCTCCTCCGGATCCACCTGCGCGCCGGACTCGGCCACCTCCAGGAACACGCGCCGGCGGATCAACTCGTCGAGACGCACCGTCTCCTCGAAGATCTCCATGGTCCATTCAGGCCCGCGGGGCCCTCCGGTTACTTCATCGACGACTGTGACCAGCGGCATGGCGCAGAGGCTAACCGGACCCTCCGACACGGTGTGTCGCTCCCGGTCGGCCGTTCGGCCGGCGACCGGGCGCGGTTGATCCGTCGCAGGCGGGGTAGCTGAACAGCATGCGACTACCAACCCTGGTCAAGACCGCGGCGGCGGTCACCGCGACAGCCGCCGCCGGGGCGACGGTCACCGACGCTTCCTCGCGCTGGTACCGACGGCTACGCAAGCCGGCCTGGCAACCCCCGCCCGTGGCGTTCCCCCTGGCGTGGACGCCGCTGTACGCGCTGATCGCGGTGGCCGGCGCCCGCGTGCTGGATCGCTCCAGCGAGGCCGACCGCGCGGCGTTCGCCCGCGCCTACGCGCTCAACCTGGTCCTCAACTTCGGGTGGAGCGCCCTGTTCTTCAAGGCCCGCAGGCCCACCGCCGCGCTGGCCGAGATCGCCGCGCTCAACGCCTCCAACCTCGTGCTGCTGCGCCGCGCCTCGCGTGCCGATCGCGTCGCGGCCGTCGCTCTGGCCCCGTACGCCGCGTGGACCGTCTTCGCCACCGCGCTCAACGGCGCCATCGTCCGTCTCAACGGCAACAGGTGAGCGCGGAGTCGTCCTCAGCGGAAGGCTGCCGGCGGCACGCCCGCCCTGTGCGGCTAGTCGACCGCGATGCGCAGGCCACGCACCGGTGAGGCGACGACCAGGGCGAGGCTGAGCACGACGGGCACCGCCAGCATCAGGTACGCGACCCGGACCCCGTAGCTGTCCGCGGCCAACCCGCCGATCAGGGCGCCGAACGGAGTGCCGCCCCAGGCCAGCATGCGCCCGGTGGTGTTGACGCGGCCCTGCAGCGCGTCGGGTGTGAGCAGCTGGCGCACGGTGATGCCGTTCGCGTTGACCATCAGGCGCGCCACCGCCCAGATCGCCCACCCGGCCAGTGCCAGGGCGAACGCCGACGCGCCGGCCAGGCCGACGAGGGCCGCGACGAAGATGACGAGCCCGGTGACGGACACCGTTCCCTGGCCGACCCGACGGCTGGCCCGGGGCAGGATGACGGCGGCGACCAGCGAGCCGACCGCCGCGGCGGCGTAGAGCAGACCCAGGCGCCGGTCCTCGGGGCTGAGGCCGAGAACCTGGTCCGCGTGGACGACGAGCAGACCCAGCACGCCGCCGGCGGCGACGTTGAGGCCGAAGCCCGCGGCGGTCAGCGTACGCAGGACCGGCGTTCGCCAGAGGTGGCGCACCCCTTCGGCGATCTCGGCCCACAGGCGGCGGGCCACCGTGGGCCCCGCGTCCAACCCGGTCCGGATCCGGGCGAGCAGCGCGGCGGACACCAGATAGGTGGCGGCGTCGACGGCCAGCACCAGGGTGGGGTCGGCGATCGCGGCCAGCAGCCCGGCGGCGGCGGGCGCGGCGATCTCCAGCACGATCTCGGTGGACCAGACGAGGCTGTTCGCCCGGGTGACCCCTGGCTTGCCGACGATGCGTACGAAGGCGCCCCAGGCCGCGGCGTCGAACCAGCAGAAACCGCAGCCCACGCCGAACGCCACGATGAGCAGGTACCAGGAGGCCAGCGCGTCGAAGAGCGCGGCGGCCGGCACGGTGGCGAGCAGGAGAGCGCAGCACACGTCAGCGGTGATCATCATGCGCTTGCGCTGGAGGCGGTCCGCGGCGGCGCCGGCGAAGAGCCCGAACAACAGGTACGGCAGGGCTTCGAGGCCCACCACCGCCGCGGTCAGCGCCGGAGAGTCGCTCGTACGGTAGACCAGCAGCGGCAGGGCGACGGCGCTGGCGGCGGTCCCGGCGACCGAGATCGATCGGGCGAGGTACCAGAGGGAGAAGTCACGATGGAACAGCCGGCGTCCTTCGACGCCGGCTGCCTCCCTGCGTTGCGTCACGGCCTGCTTCAGGCCAGCACGGCGAGTTGCCGATCGTCGATGCTGGTCAGTGCGAGGTGCAGGTCCGCCGCCAGATCGTCGGCGAGGCGGGTCATCGACGCACCTTCCTCGTCACTCGGGTGGAAGCACATCTGGCCGCCACCACCGCCGGGCATGACGTCACGGGCCGTCGCCTCGTCGCCGGGGTGGAAGCAGCAGGTACCGCCGCCACCGCCGGGCATGACGTCACGGGCCGTCGCCTCGTCGCCGGGGTGGAAGCAGCAGTCGTCAGCAGACATCTTTTTCCTCATCTCGTTCGAACTGGACCCGGTCGGGTGACCGTCGCCCGGTCCGGCGACGGCCACAGGTGCCACCCCCGCCCGGTCGGGATGACGGGCACCCCGTGCCGCACCAGGCTGAAGCGCTCCAGCCCTGGGGCGATCGTGGTGGCCACCGCGATCGGTGAGCCGACTGGCGCGACCTCGCACACGTGGTAGCCGATGTCGTGACGGGCCAGCGCCCTCCCTACGTGCTCCAGCCCCCAACCCGGGCTGCCGTCACCGGCCACGTCCGCGCGTAGCGGCACCGCCCGCACCGGACCGGAGAGCAGCTCGTCGAGTGGCATCACCGCGCATCGTCGCAGTGCCGGCCAGGTCGCGAGACGCTGGATCGCGGGCGAACCGGCGGCGGACGAGGAGAGCGCACAGACCTGGATCAGCTCGCCGAGGGCACGCGACGCGGCGTCGGTGGCCCAGAGCGATGCGCCGGCCCCGAGTCGGGTCGGCCCGCCGCCGGCCGCCGGGCTGACCGCCAGGTACACCGGCACGTCCAGGTCGGTCGTGGTGTCCAGCAGGTGCACGGGTGCGCCGGCCGCCCGTACGGCCTGCGCGTGCAGCGCACGCAACCCGTCCGGCAGATCGCCGACCGGCACGAGGTCGACGTCCGGGACTCCGGCGACGTACCAGCGCAGAAGCGCCTGCCCGAGCCCGTCGTGTTCGATCAGCTCGCAGAGGCCGTGATAGACGGCCTCTGCCATGTCGACGCCCGCCGCGGTGCCCAGACTGGACGAGTACCGCAGCAGACTGCGGTACGGCCGGACGTCGTCACCCGCCACCGGCCACCGGTAGTAGCGCGGATCGGTGAGGAAGGTGGGATAACGGACCTCCCCGTAGGAGGCACACGCCGCGACGGAGTCCGGGAACTCCGCCGCCCACCGCCGCACGACCAGGTCGGACTCCAGGGCGGGCTGCCCGGCCACGACGCTCGCCGACAGTAGCCTGGTGGCGTCCGCGGTCCACCGTCGGTTGTCCCGGGCCGACATGAGATATCGCTCCAGGGCCTCGAAGTACGCGCTCGCCGCGCCCTGGGGGCCCGATCCCTTCCCCGCACCGACGGCGACCCGGGCACCGTCCCTCGACAGCGTGACGCGCATGGTCGGCGACGCGGCCGGGCCGAGGACCGCCGCCCGCGCCGTGAGGCCGAGCCGGTCGATCTCGGCGGAGGCTGTCGCGAGGGCGTGCTCCGCGGGTACGGATCGGAACGGCACCGCAGCCTCCCCCGGGACTATCCACCCGGCCCGGACTGTGTCAGCGAACAGCCTCGATGTCAACGGCTGGCGGCGGAATCGGAGGCCACGCGACGTACCGCGTCCCTGGGTGGCCGCCCCTTCCGCACCCTCAGGACGGGCTCGTGCCGCTCCGGGTGGAGCCGGCGCCTACCCGAGGGCGTCTCGCCCGCAACCGGTGCGGGCCGTACGCCACGCCGGTCCCACGGCGACCCGACAAGCCGGGCAGCAGGAGGGACCCGGACCGCGTTTCCGCAGCCCGGACCCCTCCTGATCTTGTGGGGCCGAGGGGACTCGGACCCCTGGCCTCCTGATCGGCAGGGACGAGTCACGGCGCACTCCGCCACGAGCAGCGCTCTGTCCCGGGGCCGAAATGTCGGCACGGTTCCGGTCCGTGCGACGCGGCTCAGTGCGTGCCCGCCTCCGCGGGGTCGGCCGGCTGCTCCTCCGGTGAGTCGGACCTCGGGAGGGCGATGGCCGCAACCAGCAGCGCCGCCACCACGAGCGCGGCGGCGACCAGGTACGCCAGGTGGTATCCGGAGGTGAGCGCCACCGCCTCGCGCTCACCGGCCGCGGCCATGTCGTTGGTACGGCTGGTCGACACAGTGGTCAGTACGGCCAGGCCCACGGCGCCGCCCACCTGGTACGTGGTGCCCAACAGCCCGGAGGCGACGCCCGACTCGTCCGGTGCGACACCCGACATGGCCAGGGTCATCAGGGCCGGGAATGCCAGCCCGCCGCCCAGGCCGAACAGGATCATGCCGGGAAGCACGTCGGTGGCATAGCTGCCGTCCGCGGGCGTGCGGGCGAAGACCACCAGACAGAGAGCCACCACGGACAGACTCACCAGCAGCGTCGCCCTCACGCCGAACCGCAGCAGGAACGGACCCGAGAACCGCAGTGCGGTCAGGCCCATGGTGAACGCGGCCGGCAGGAAGGCCATGCCCACCTGCAGGGGACCGAAGCCCAGCACCTGCTGCAGGTAGAGCGCGCCGAAGAAGAAGACCCCGAACATCCCGGCCACCATCAGCAGCTGGAGGACGTTCGCAACGGTGACGTGGCGGGACCGGAACAGCCGCAGCGGGATCAGCGGAACGGCGGTGCGCGTCTGGCGCAGCACGAACGCGGCCACCAGGACGACTCCCAGCACACCGGGCACCAGGGTGTTCGCCGACGCCCACCCCCAGGTCGCGACCTGCAGGATCGCGTAGACGACGCCCATGAGGCCGACCGTGAGCATTGCGGCTCCGGGAAGGTCAGCTCCCTGACGCAGGCCGATGTGTCCGCCCGGGCGGACGTGGCGCAGGCAGAGCAGCGCTGTCACGATCCCGATCGGCAGGTTGATGATGAACACCCAACGCCAGTTGAGCGCGGCGGTCAGCGCACCGCCGGCGATGAGACCGGCCGAGCCGCCGGTGGCGGTCACGAAGCCGTAGACGCCGATCGCCTTGGCCTGCTCCCGCGGCTCGGGGAACATGTTCACGATCATGCCGAGGATGACCGCGGAGGTGAGCGCACCGCCAACCCCCTGGGCGAACCGGCCGGCGACCAGCAGCAGTTGGCTCTGCGCCACCGCACAGAGCATGGAGGCGCAGGTGAAGATCGCCAGGCCGGTCAGGAACACTCCGCGTTTGCCGACCATGTCGCCGAGCCGACCCGCCAGCAGCAACAGCCCGCCGAAGGCGATCAGGTAACCGTTCACCACCCACGCCAGGTCGGACTGGGAGAAGCCCAGACTCTGCCGGATCGAGGGCAGTGCGACATTGACGATGGTCGCGTCGAGCAGGATCATCAGCTCGCCGAGGCAGAGCACGTACAGGGCGATCCAGCGGGAGCGGTCGGGTTGCGTTGCGGTGGTCATGGGGTTGTCTCCAGCGGTTGAATGGTCCTACCGAAAGATCTGGGCGACGTCGGGCGACGTGTGCTCGCGGTCGGGCCGGGGCACCGCCGAAGCGGGACCCCGGCCGCGAGAACCGAGCGGTACCGGTTGGTCATTCGCTGGTGAAGTCCACCTCGCCCAGTGCCAGGAGCAGCTCGTCCTGGTCGACGTCGCCGATGACCGAGTGCGTGTTCCCGGCCAGCAGGCTGCGCAACGACCGCTCGCAGTCGTCCAGCCAACCCTCGATCTCGTCCGTCGAGTGGATCTTCGGCGAGTACTTGACCGCCAGTTCGAGCTTTCCGCAACTTATCTGGGCGGCGACGTCGATGAGGTAGTGCCGCGCCGAGTCCGGGCTCTGTTCGGCCGTCAACGAGCCCGGCACCGTGTCGAAGAGCGGGTCGGTCTCGCCCTCACCGTCGAAGACACCCAGGTAGTTGTAGCTGACCTGCCGCTCCGGCAGCTCCCGCAGAGGATGGTCCGCCGGACATGCGTCCAGGTATCGCAACATCCCCCACTCCAGGTCCCGGCCCCGGAGATCCGCCACGGCACGGCGCACTCGCGGCAGCGCCGCCTCGGCCGCCGCGCAGCCGCGCAGGTCCAGCACCATCGGAGCGATGGCGGTGAACCACCCCACCGACCGTGACAGGTCGACGGGAAGGCTGCGTTGCAGTCTCCCGTGTCCCTCCACGTCCAACGCCAGCACCTCGGCCCCCATCCAGCGGGTCAGGCTCCAGCCGACCGCCGTCAGCAGCACCTCGTTGATGCTCGCGTCCGCCGCCTGGCTGAGCGCCTTGGCGGAGAACTCCCGGTGGAGCACCTCCGTGTCGCGTTCGAGTGGCGGCTGCTCGACGTGGCCGGGCAGCCGCCCGGACGCCACCGACATCCTGTCCAGCCAGGCGTCCGCGAGTGCCTGCCCGTCCACCTGGCCCGCCTGCTGCTGCACCCGGCGGGCCCACGCCAGGTAGCCGAGGGTCGGCGCCGGCAGCGCGGCCTCGCCCCCGCGCTCGACCGCGTCCAGCAGCGCACGCAGGTCGTCCTCGATGATCCGCCAGGAGACGCCGTCGACCGCCGCGTGATGGACCACGACCACCAGTTGCGCCGGCGACGGCCCGCTCGACCTCAGGTGCGCGGCCCGTACCAGCGGCCCGTCATGCGGGTCGAGGCCGCGGTGCAGTTCGCTCTCGATCTGCGTGGGCGACACGTGCCGACCGTCGGACGACGGCTCCCTGACCTCCAGACGCAGGTTCGGCGCGGCCTCGTCGACGGTGGTCAGCCGCCACCCGTCCGCCTGTTCGACCAGGCGGAGCCGCAGCGCGTCGTGCCGCTCGACCAGGGCGAGCAGCACCTCCTCCAGCTGTTGCGACGTGATCGTGCTGTCCACCTGGTAGCGCATGCCCATCGTGAGGTGGTTGCGCACCTCGGGCTGGTCGGCCTTCTCCAGCCACCAGGCGAAGATGGGCGGCACCGCCACCGGACCCGTGCCCTCCGACCCGGCGTCCGTCAGTGGCACGTCGGTCAACTGGTCGCCGTCGGCGAGATGCGCCAACAGCGCGGCCACGGTCTTGTGCTCGAACAGGTCGAGGGCGCTGAACCGGATCCCCCGGTCGGCGGCCCGGGTGACCACCTGGATGGCCCGGATCGAGTCGCCTCCCACGGCGAAGAAGCCGTCGTCCTCGGTCAGCTCGGGCCGCCCGAGCACGCTGCGGAAGACCTCCAGCATCGCCTCGGTGTGCTGCGCCGAGATGTCCGAGCGCGTGCGGACGGCCGTCCGGGCGCAGGTCACCCGGGCCGGCGGCAGGCCGAGCAGCTCGGCCACCTCGGTCGCGTCCTCGACCCCGTCGGCCCGTACCTCCGCCGTGAAGGTGTCGAACGGCAGCAGGGGCGCCACGGCACCGCCCTCGGCCCGCAGACCGATCAGCATCCGGCCGGCCGTGCCGTCGAGCGCCAGGTGCATCGACGCCAGGCCCTGGGCCGGGGTGAGCCGGTCGAACCCGCGCCGTCGGGCGAGTTCGACCAGGGCCGACGGCGCCCCCGCCGCCATGCCGGTCTGCTGCCACATGCTCCAGTCGAGGCAGACGGTGTCCCGACCGGTGTGGTGGGCCGTCCAGGCGGCGTGGGCGGCCTGGTAGGCGCAGGCACCCGCGTAGTCGGCGAACCCGGCGCCACCGAAGAAGCCGTTGACCGAACTGAACGTCACCACGGAGGTGGGTCGGCCGGCGAACACCGAGTCGAGGGCGTGACACAGCCGGATCCGGTCGGCGGCACGACGACGCGTGTGGGAGTCGTCCACCCGCTCGGCAGCCATCAGGGCGTCCACCTGTTCCACCACCGAGCCCTCGCCGGCGAGGTTGAACACGCCGTCCAGCGTGCCCCAGTCCCGTTCGGCGGCGTCCACCACGGCGCGCAGCGCGTCGGCGTCGACGGCGTCCAGCGCCTGGTACCGCAGCTGCGCGCCGGGCTCGGCCGCGGCCTGGTCCGACAGGTAGGCGAGGGTCTGGGCCCGCGGGCCACCGCCGTCGCCGCTGCTGCGGCCGACGACCAGCAGTCGGGCCCGGAAGCGGCGCAACAGGTGCTGGCACAGGTGGGCGCCCACCCCGCCCAGACCGCCGATCACCAGGTACACGCCGCCTTCCCGCAGCACCCGGCGCGGCTGAGCCGGGACCGCGTCGTAGGCGACCGGTTCCAGGACCGGCGTGAGCCGTACGCCGTCGCGGTAGGCGACCTGGGTGTCGCCCGGCCCTGCGGTGTGCTCGCTGAGCAGGGCGTCGTCCGGTCCCCCGTCGACCAGCTTCACGGCCAGTTGCGGGTACGACTGCCGCAGGCTCTCCGCCAGGCCGGGCAGCGCGGCGTGCGCGATGCTGGGCTCCGCGCCGGTGACAGCGAACGCCGACTCGGTGGCGAAGATGATCGCCGGCGGCTCGGTCAGGTCGGCCACGGCGCGACACAGGGCGTCCCACTCGGAGTGCGCCGTGGTCAGCGCCCGTACCGCGGTGTCGGCGTCGGCGGCGCCCTCCGGCGCCGTCCGGCGGCGTGCGTCGATCACCAGGTCGAGGCCACCGTGGCGCTCGCTGGCGGCGGCCAGCAGGGCGGCCAGGTCGCCGTCGTCGTCCGGGCGGTACTGGGCGAGACCGGCCTCGTCGAAGCCGGCGAAGCTGGCACCGGGCACCGCGACCAGTGCCCCCGGCGCGGCGGCGCCGTCGCCCAGCCACAGGATCCGCCGGGCCGGAGCGGGTGCCGCCATGGTCGGCCGCCACCGGGGCACGTAGTGCCAGGCCGGTAGCGAGAGCGCTTCGCCCAGACCGGTTCCGCTGCGCAGCCGGATGCGGTCGGCGAGGTCACCGGCCAGAAACGCCTGGGCCAGTGGGGGACGACGGATCTTGCCGATGATGGTGCGGGGCCACTGCTCCGGGTCGAGTTCCACCACGGCCACGGGGCGCAGGTTGAACTCGTCGACGAGGGCCGTCTCGATCGCCTGCGGGTCGGCCGTCTCACCGGCCGTCGAGCTGTAGAACAGCACCAGGTCGTCGGTGACCGCGTCGGCGGAGCGCACCGACACCGCCGCGCAGCAGCCGGAGCGGACCCCTGGCACGGCCTCCACCGCGTTCTCCAGGGCGCGCGCCGCGTAGTTCAGGCCGTTGACGATGATGACGTCCTTCTCGCGCCCGGTGACGGTGAGGCTGCCGTCGACCATGAAGCCGCAGTCGCCCATGCGCAGCCAGCCGTCTTCGGTGAAGGTCTCGGCGTTGGCCTTGTCGTTGCGGTAGTAGCCGTCCATGATCTGGTGGCCACGCACCTCGATCCGGCCGGCCACACCCTCCGGGCAGACCTGGCCGTCGGCGTCGACCACGCGCATCGCCACCCCGGCGGTGGGCACGCCCACCTCCACGAAGGGGCTGCCGTCGCCGGGCAGGGCCCGGGCCACCGGACGGTCGAGGCCCGTGTCGCTGAGCCAGTGCACGTTGTCCTGACGGCCCCGGATCAGGTTGTGCGCGACGATGATGGCCGAGCTGGTCTCCGTCATGCCGAAGACCGGTTTCACCACGTCAGGGCGGAGGCCGTGCGGTGCCAGCAGGTTGAGGAAACGCTGGTTGCCCTCGTGCGTGACGGCCTCACCCCCGTTCTCCCAGACCTTGATCGTGCTGAGGTCCCAGCTGCCCCGGGCGATCTTCTCGGCCTGCTCGTTGATCATGTTGAAGCCGAAGTTGGCCATCCAGGTGATGGTGACCCGGTGCCGGTCGCACAGGTCCAGCAGCCGGGTCGGTTCGGCCAGCACATAGCTGGTGTTCACGTGGATCTGCTGGTTGGCCAGGCAGAGGTCGCGCATGTGGTGCTGGACCAGGCCGCCGACGTGGTCTACGGCCAGCCAGTTGATCGAAACGTCGTCGTCGAGGGCGAACTCCCGACCGATGGCGTCGGCGAGGCTGACCAGGTTGGTGTGCGACAACGCCACGCCCTTGGGCGCACCGGTGCTGCCCGAGGTCAGCAGCAGCAGCGCGTGCCGACTGGGTGACCAGCTCTCGACCGGCAACGGCGCACAGGCCTGCGCGGTCTCCAGGGACAGCAGCTGTGCGGTCAGGCCGCGCTGCTCCAGGGCTGGCAGGGTCGCATCCCGCTGGGCCTGCGTGGTGAGGATGACCCGGCGGGTGAGCATGGTGTCCGGCCCGAGCAGGTGCCACAGCGGATTGCCCGCGGCCTCGTACGGGACGGCCGGGATGAGAGGCACCGCCAGCACGCCCGTCATGATGCAGGCCCAGATCCCCGAGAACAGCTCGTCCGGCCGGGAACTGTGGAGGATCAGCTCGTCGCCGGCACCCAGCCCCTGCTCCCGCAGGTAGCTGCCGATCCGGGCCGCCCGGTCGAGCAGCTCGGCGTAGCTGAGTTGCTGCTCGTTGCCGTCGGCGTCGACGAGCAGCAGGCCGCGACCCGTGTCGGCCGCGCGACGCAGGCGTACCAACAGGTCGTCGGTGGGGGCGGGAACCTCGGGCCCGACCGCCTCCGCCGGCCTGGTACCGGGATAGGTCCCGCCGGATGCCACGAAGTTGGCCGGCAGCGGCGCGGGGGCGGCTCCGGCCGGTGCGCAGCGGACGTGCAGGCGTACCGGGGCGCCGTGCGTCTCGCCCAGGGTCTGTTCCGCGCGGGCCAGCAACCAACTGTCCGGCGGCGCCGCGGCGACCAGGCGCGCCAGGTCCACCGTGCCCTGCTCGTCACGGGGCAGCGTCGGCACGGACGCCGTCGCCACCGGCGCCGCCCAGCCGGGCAGCAGCGCGACGAGCCGGTCCAGCACGCCCGGCGAGACGCTGCCGTCCGATGCGCACAGCACCAGGCGGTTGCGGTCGGTGTCCGGGTCGCGGGTCACCAGCGCGGCGTCGCCCAGCCCGGCCTCGCCCAGCAGCCGGTCGAGCAGACCCGGCGCCAGCCGCCGTCCGGCGATCCGCAGCGGGTCCAGCTCGCGCAGGTCGAACTCGATGGTGCCGTCGTTGCGCCGACGCGCCCGGTAGTCGGTGACCCAGATCCGTTCTTCGGCCGTCGACGCGGTGGCCACCAGCGCGTCCAGGTCGTCCGCGACGACCGGCGGCCGCCCGGCGAGAGCCAGCCAGCCCCAGGCGTTGTCCGGCAGCGGCCGCCCGGCCCGGTTGCAGACCCGGTGCCGTCCTGGCACCCGCCCCCGGTGCGTACGCTCCTCGGCCGTGCCCGACGGGCGGGTGTCGGCGATGAGGAAGTGGTCGCCGAAGCCGTGTCGGTGTCGGTCGGCCGGGGGCAGGTCGTCCGGGCAGCCGCTACCCCAGGTCACCCAGCCCGCGTGACCGGTCGGGTCGGTCGCCGCCGGAGCAGCGGACAACCGGCCGACGGGACAGGCCAGCACCGCCTGCGGATCGGGTACCGGCACGGCGTCGGCGGTCCGGAGGGTGAGCCGGCCGACCCCGGCCAACCAGGCGCCGACCACCAACGGCAGCCAGGCGTCCACCCGCCAGTCGGCGAGCACCTGCAACGCCGTGGGGGCAGGCGTGGGCAACTCGAGGCGGCCCAGGGTCGACCACGGGTGAGCCACGCAGCCGACGAGCGGCTCGGTCACCACCAGCGCCGCGTCCAGGCACCGCGGCTCGACCGGGCTGACGCGTACGCCCGACTCCGCGGTGACCTCGAGCCGGGTGTCGGTGGGGCCGGGGCCGACCCGCGGGGTCCCGCCGGCCAACCAGACCGCCAGGCAGGAGACCACCGTGTCCGCCGGCCCGCCGGCGGACACGGCGACCAGTTCCCCGGGCTGGACGTCGTGGCCGCCCAGCGTCTTCGTCAGCGCGGTGACCCGATCGGCGGTCGCCGCACCGCCGAACGTGCCCGGGGCGAGGTCGTCGGCGCCGGAACGCAGCGCGGTGAGGACCCGCTCGACCAGTTCAGCGGGGGTGGTCGTGGTGGTGAACGGATGTGGCTGCACGACTGCTCTCCTCAGGACTGGGTCGCGGCGGCGAGTTCGACGGACCGGCTGCCCTGGCGCTTGCGCTCCGCGGCCAGTTGCAGCCAGGCGGCGATCAGGGCCCGGTTGTTGGCCCGCCAACGGTTGACCGGCCGGTCCGGGTCGTAGTTGACCGGCACCGGCGGGTTCTCGCCCTTGGCCCGCGCCCGGTGGTACTCCAGGGCCAGCCGTCCGGTCGGATAGTCCTGGTGCCCCTGCAGCAGCAGGTATCTGCCGTCGGCGGAGACCACGGTGGTCGGCCCGCTCTGCTCGGACGTGTCCAGTGGGATGAGCTTGCCCGCCCGCACCGCCTCCGCGAAGGGCTCCGGGTCGAGTTCGGCGTATCTGCTCTGCGGCAACCAGTAGCGGTCGTCGAGTCCGCGCATGAGTGGGTGCTCGGGCTGGAGGTTGGTCATTTCGAAGACGCCCGACAGCTTCTCGCTGAAGTGCTTCTTGTCGATGTCGAAGAACACCTTCGCCACCACCTGCGCACCCCAGCAGACGCCCGCGAGGGAGCCGACCCGCCCGCTGGCGTCCTTCAGGGTCTCCACGACCTCGTCCCAGTACCGGGCCTCGGTGAAGACCGGGTTGCGGTCCATCACCGAGCCGCTGAGCAGCAGCGCGTCGCACGAGTCGATGTCGACCTCGTCGTAGAAGCGGTGTGTCGCGGCCAGGATCTCCTGGTTGCTGCTGTTGTACGGGTGGTTACGTACCTTGATCCAGTGCAGCTCGGTGCCGGCCGGCACCACGCCGGCCAGGTAGTCCAGGTAGACCTCGGCCTCCGGCATCACGTTGAGTACCGCGAGGCGGAACGGGGAAGGGCTGGTCATGCGGTCACCTCTGCTTCGGTACGGTGCTCGGGGTTGGACGCGGCCAGGACGGCAGCCAGATGCTCGGCCACGTCCTGCGGCCTTTCTCGGACGAAGTAGTGATCGCCGGGGAGCACCAGCAGCTCGGACCGGGCCGCCAACCGCTGCCAGCTGCGCCAGCCCTCGGCGTAGTCCTCCGTCAGCGGGTCCTTGTCGCCGATCAGGCAGGACAGCGGCGCCCGGAGCGGCTCGCCCGGCTGCGCCAGCAGCCGGCGGAAGTAGCGCCGCGCCTCGGTGCCGTCATGGCGCAGCAGGCGCCCGATGGTGCGCGCCTCGTCGTCGCTCAGGTCGTCGAAGCCGCCCAGCGCGGCGAAGCGCATGGCCAGTTCGACGTCGTCGACCACGGCGAAGGGGTCGTCGTCGAGCTCGTTCACGCGCTCCGGCGGGTACGAGGCGCCGACGGTCAGGCCGCGCAGGTCGAAACCCTGCTGCTCGAGCCGTCGGGCGATCTCGGTGGCCAGGGCCACCCCGCCGCAGTGGCCGTAGATGACCACCGGACGGTCCTTCAGCCCGCGCGACGCCTCGACCACCGCGTCGGCCACGGTGTCGAGCGGCTGCAACGCCTCGTCGGTGCCGCCGTGCTCGTGGCCCGGCAGCCGTACCGAGTGGAGGGCGAAGCGACCCTCCACCGCCTCGGCGAGGGTCTGGTAGACGCCCGCGTGGCCGCCGCCGTAGGGCACGCAGATCAGCACGGGGGCCGGGTCCGATCGAGTCAGCCGCACCAGGACCCCGGTCTCCGACTGGCCCCGGCCCAGGTGCTCCGCCAGGGCACGGACGCTCTGGTACTGGTAGAGCGCGGTGATCGGGATCGGCAGCTCGGGGATCCGGCAGGCACGCAGCGCCTTGAGCGAGTTCCCGCCCAGGTCGAAGAAGCTCGCCTCGACGTCCAGCGCCTCGAAGTCGATTGCCAGGACCTGGGCCCAGTGCCGGGCCAGCAGTTCCTCGACCTCGTTCGCGGGGGCCGCGGAGCGACCGCTGGTCGCGGCGAACCGCGGTGCGGGCAGGTTCCGGCGGTCGACCTTGCCGTTGGAGGTCAACGGCAGCTTCTCCAGTTGGACGAAACCCTCCGGCACCAGGTGCTCCGGCACCCTCCGACGCAGCCACCCGCGCAGTCGCGCCGGCAGGTCGTCAGCCGGCGCGGGGTCGGTCAGCACCACGTACGCCACCAACCGGCGGTCGCCCGACTCGTCGGGCGGGGCCGCGACCAGGCAGGCGCGTACCTGCGGATGTTCGCCGAGCACCGCCTCGATCTCCCCCAGCTCGATGCGCACACCGCGGATCTTCACCTGGAAGTCGATCCGGCCGAGCAGCTCGATGGTGCCGTCCGGCCCGAACCTGGCCAGGTCCCCGGTGCGGTAGAGCCGCTCACCCGGCCGGCTCGGCCACGGGTGAGGGACGAACTTCTCGGCCGTCAGCTCCGGTCGGTCCAGATAGCCGGCGGCCACCCCCACGCCCCCGAGGAGCAGTTCGCCGGGCACTCCGACCGGCACCTGCTGCATCCGTTCGTCCAGGATGTACGCCGACTGGTTGGCCATCGGTCTGCCGTACGGGATGCTGCGCCACGCCGGGTCCACGGCGCCGACCGGATACGTGATCGAGTCCACCGAAAGCTCGGTCGCTCCGCCCGCGCTGACGAAGTTGACCCGGGGGAAGACGGCCCGCACCCGGTCCGGTTGCGTCAGCGGGATCCAGTCGCCGTCGAGCACCGCCAGCCGCAGTGTGTCCTGCTCGGACGCCCGCTCGGCGGCCACGTCGAGCAACGCGTCCATCAGTGCCGGGGCCGAGTGCCACAGGGTGACGCCTTCCCGGTCGAGAAGGTCCCACCAGTGCTCAGGGTCCTTCTCCCGACCCGGCTCGGGGAAGACCAGGACGCCGCCGGCGTTCAGGCTGCAGAACATGTCGCAGACCGAGATGTCGAAGCTCAGCGACGACACGCACAGCGTCCGGTCGTCGGGGCCCATGTCGAACGTGCGGCAGTAGTCCTCGACGTTGTTGATCCGGCCCCGGTGGTCCAGCATCACGCCCTTCGGCTGGCCGGACGAGCCGGAGGTGTAGATGACGTACGCGAACGCCTCGGGCGGCACCCGCAGGTCGAGCGGCGTCGCGGGCTGCGCGGCGATGGTCGACCAGTCGTCGTCGAGGGCCAGTCGGGGCAGCTCGAACCCGCTCGTCGCCCGGGTGCCGCGGCCCCAGGTCAGCAGGGCGCGCTGCCCGGAGTCCGCGACCATGTACGCGATCCGGTCTCTCGGGTACGACGGATCGAGCGGCACGTACGCGGCGCCGGCCTTCATCACGGCCAGCACGCCGACCACCGTGGCGGTGGACTTGTCGGTGCACACGCCGACCCGGTCGCCCGGGCGGATACCCATCTGCACCAGGCACCGCGCCACCTGGTTGGCGCGCGCCTCCAGCTCGGCGTAGGTCAGGCGGCCGTCGCCCGCCACCACCGCCAGGGCGGCCGGCCGCGCGGCCGCCTGCCGCTCGGCCAGACCGTGCAGGGTGCGGTCGAGGTCGTACGGTCGAGCCGTCGCGTTCCAGTGCCGTTGGATCCGCTCGGCGTGCTCGCCGGCGACCGCCTCGATCTCCCACACGTGGCGGTCCGGTTCGGTGCCCAGCCGCTCCACCAGCAGCCGGAACTGGTCGAGCATGGCCTTGGCCACCTCGTCGTCGAGCCGGTGCCGGTAGTAGCTGAGCACCAGCATGATCTGTTCACCGGTGAACGCACGGACCGCGACCGGGTAGTTCGTCGGCCCGCTCCAGTCGTAGTCGACGAGCTGCATCCCCGCCCAGCGGGACGCGTGTTCGTCGCCCAGCGGGTAGTTCTGGAAGCTGAGCAGGGTTTCGAACAGCGGCTTACCGCGTTCCAGCTCGGACAACTGCTGGATGTCCGCCAGGCCGGTGAACTGATGTGACTGCAGCCGGAGCAGGTCACGCTGGACGTCGGTGAGCCAGTCGGCCACCCGGCGGGCCGGGTCGATGCGCACCCGCAGCGGAACCGCGTTGATGAACAGGCCGACCATGTGCTCCACCCCGGTCAGCTCCGGCGGGCGGCCGGCCGTCGTGGAGCCGAACAGCACCTCGTCCTCGTTGCTGTAGGCACCGAGCAGTCGAGCCCAGGCCGCGTGCACCAGCGCGCTGACCGAGACACCCAGTCGGGCGCAGGTGGCCTGGACGGCCGCGCTGACCTGAGGATCGAGGCTGACCGAGAGGGCGATCTCGGTGCCGCCACCGCCCTCGTGGACGCCCTGCCCCTGGTCCACGGCCAGTCGGGTCGGCGCGGTGAACCCGCTGAGATAGTCGCGCCAGAACCGCTCGTCCGCGGCCTTGTCGCGCTCGCCGAGATAGCGGATGAACTCGCCGAAGGGCCGCACCGGCTCGACCGCCGGCAGCCTGCCGTGCTCGACCAGCGAGGCGTAGCACTCCAGCACCTCGCGCATGACGGTGCCGAAGCTCCAGCCGTCGAGCAGGATGTGGTGGTGACTCCAGACGAAGCGGTGCTCGTGCTCGCCGACCTGCCGCAGGGTCAGGCGCATCAGCGGTGCCCGCGCCATGTCGAAGCCGCGCTGCTGATCGGCGTGCAGCAGGTCACGCCAGTCGGCGTCGGGGTCGGCGCGGTCGCGCCAGTCCGCCCAGTCGAGCGGCACCGTGACCGTACGACCGACGACCTGGATCGGTTCCTTGAGCTTCTGCCACGCGAACGCCGTGCGTAGCACCGGGTGACGGGCCACCACCCAGTTCCAGGCCTGTCCGAACGCCGCCAGGTCGAGCGGTCCGGCGACGGTGCACCGGATCTGCTCGAAGTAGGTCGGCTCACCGGGCCGGCTGAGCGTGTGGAACAGCAGTCCCTGCTGCAGGGGGGACAGAGGGTAGGCCGCCTCGACGTTATTCGCCATGTCCGCTCCTCACCGGTTGCCGGCCGACAGTGCGGGCTCGGTCAGTTCAGTTCTCGGATCCGGCACGGCCGGCGGGAGTCCGGCGGCCACGTCGTACGGCAGCGGGAACTCGCGGCACAGGGAGTGCACGCCGGCGCTCACGCCGCTCCGTACCGCGTCGGGCAGGAAGAAGTCGCCGCCCTCGCCCCTCTGCGTGTGGGTGAGCACGGTGTCGATCAGCTCGACGCAGCGCTGCATCTGGGCCGGACCCATGCCGCGCAGGGCGACCGTGTTGCTGCCGAGACGTACGCCGCTGCCCACCGCGGCGGTACGGGTGTCCCCCGGGATCTTGTTCTTGTTCACCAGGATGTCGCAGCTCTCCAGGGCCCGTTCGGCCACCAGGCCGTCGAGTCCGGACGGCACCCGGAACAGCACGATGTGGTTGTCCGTGCCGCCGCCGACCAGTTCGTAGCCCCGCGCGGTGAGCGCCCTGGCGAGTGCGTCGGCGTTGCCGCGGATGCGCTGTGCCAGCTGGCGGAAGCCGGGGTCGAGCAACCGGCTCATCGCTCTCGCCTTGGCCGCGATGGTGTGCACCTCGGGCGACCCCTGCATCATCGGGAACACGGCGCTGTCGATGCGCTGCGCCAGGGTGCGACCGCCGTCGCCGGTGGTGGTGTCCGCGTCGCGCCCCATCATGATCAGCCCGCCGCGGGGGCCGTACAGCTGCTTGAAGGTGCAGGTGGTGGTGAAGTGCGCGGCGTCGATCGAGCTGGGGTGCAGGCCGGCGGCGACCAGACCGGCGATGTGGGTGATGTCGGCCAGCACGTACGCGCCCACCGTGTCGGCGATCTCCCGGATGCGATCGAAGTCGATGACCCGGGTGTACGAGGTGGTGCCGCACACGATGAGCTTCGGGCGGTGCTCCCGGGTCAACTGCGCCAGCTGCCGGTAGTCGATCAGGCCGCGCTCGTCGAGCCCGTAGCTGTGCACCTTGTACAGCTTGCCGCTCAGGTTGACCGACGAGCCGTGCGTCAGGTGACCGCCCTGGTCGAGTGCCATGCCGACGATGGTGTCGCCGGGGCGCAGCAGCGCCTGCATGACGGTGTGGTTGGCGAAGCTGGCGCAGTGCGGCTGCACGTTGACGTACCGGGCCCCGAACACCTGCTTGGCCCGCTCGACCGCCAGTTCCTCGAGCCTGTCGACGTACTGGCAGCCGGCGTGGTACCGCCGGCCTGGGTAGCCCTCGGCGGTCACGTTGACGACGCTGGAACCGACGACCGCCTGCACCGAGGAGTCGGTGCCGCCGCTGGAGGCCACCAGCGACAGGGACCGGCACTGGCGCTGATGTTCGAGTTCGATCAGCCGGAAGACCTCCGGGTCGTCACGCCGCAGCGTGGCGATGCCCTGATTCAGGTACTGCCCGAGGTGGTTGGGTTGCGCGGCCAACTCCGTAAGTTCCTGGTTCACCATGAGTCTTCCTCGAGCAGTGTGTGGATGGATTCCCCAGGCCGGGTCAATCCGGCCTCGGAGAGGGCGAGCCAGTCACGCCAGAAGCCGGCGATGGTGGCCTCCTCGAACAGGGCGCTGCGGTAGGCGAAGATCCCCGCCAGCCCTCCGTCGTCGCTGTCCCAGAGCACCGCCGACAGGTCGAACCACGACACGGCGCCGTCGAACTGCACCGGGGTGAGACGGGTCCGGCCCAGGAAACGGTCGTCGTCGCCCCCGGAGCCCTGCAACGACAGCAGGGTCTGCACCAGCGGCGGGCGGGAGGCGTCCCCGCCGACGCCGAGCTGGTCGACCAGCAGGTCGAACGGGTAGCGCTGGTGAGCGAAGGCTCCGTTCAGAGCGGTACGGACCCGCTCGAACAGGGTGCCGAAGCTCGGGTCACCTGTCGCGTCGACCAGGACCGGCAACGTGTTGATGAAGCAGCCGGGCAGTCGCTCCGCGTCGGCGTGGTGCCGGCCCGCGACCGGGACGCCCACCAGGAACTTCTCCGCCTGGGTCAGCCGGGCCAGCCACGCCGCGTACCCCGTCATCATCCAGGTGAACAGGGTGCCGTTGCGTTGCCGCGCGGCCTCGCGGATCCGCGCCACGACGTCCGCAGGCACGGCGAGGGTGTACCAGGCCCCGTTGTGGTCCTGCTGCGGGCCGTACGGGAAGTCGGTCGGCATCGGCAGCTGCGTCGGTACGCCGGCCAGGTGGTCCCGCCAGAACGCCGCGTCCTCCGCGAAGGCCGGCTGCCGGGCCAGCGCCGCCTCGTAGACGGCCCAGTCGGTGAACTGCAGCGGCGGCGGCTCGACCTCCGTTCGCGTGCCGCCGAGCAGCGCGGTGTAGTCCTGCGTCAGCTCGTCGAGCAGCAGATTCATCGACCGCTCGTCGCAGATGGCGTGGTGCAGGACGAACTGGAACCACCCGTGCGCCGGGTCGTCCTCGTCGACCAGCAGCAGGGCCCGCACCGCGCCGGCCCTGGCCAGGTCGAACGGCTGCGACGCGTGCTCCCGCAGCTCCAGCGTCGCACCGTCGGCGGAGGCTGCGGTGGCGGTCACGGTCAGGTCCAGGCTGCCGGTCGGCTCGACCAGCTGCACAAGCTCACCGTCCGCCAGTGCGAACCGGGTGCGCAGGAGCGCGTGCCGCTGCACGAGCCGATCCAGTGCCTGCCGCAGGGTGTCGACGTCGACCGGCCCACGCAGTTCGAAGGCACAGCTCACGTTGTAGGCGCCCGACTTCGGGTTCACCTGCTGCAGCATCCACATGCGCTGCTGGGAGTGGGTGGCGGGCGCGCGGTCCCGGTTCGGGTCGTGCTGCGGCCCGGAGTGGGCGCCCGGCGACGCGGCTGGCACCAGCGAGTCGACGTACTCGGCGAGCTGCCGCAGCTGGGAATGGTCCCAGAGGTCCTCGAGGGACACCGAGACGCCGAACTCCTTGACGATCGCGTTGTCCATCTGGGCCTGCATCAGCGAGTCGCCGCCGAGGTCGAAGAAGTCGTCGTCGCGGCTGACCCGCTCGGTGTCGAGCAGGTTGCACCAGATGGCCGCCAGTCGCCGCTCGGACGCCGTGCCGTCGTCCTCCGCGAGCCGCTGCACCGCCGTCGCCTGCGCCGGGGCACCGGTGCGAGGCTCAGGCTGCGCCTTGGCGGCGAGGTTCGGCAGGTCGACCCAGCAGCGGACCGGTTCGAAGAGCGCCGTCGGTATCGACCTGCGCCCGCCGTACCCACCGAGAAGCTCGACCGTACGCGCCCAGTCGATCCGTACGCCCGCCTTGTAGAGCGCGGCCAGCGCGGTCAGCAGCGTGTCGCGGGGCGACGTGCTCGATGCGTCCAGCCGGACCACGGTCCCGTGGTGGTTCGCCGCCAGTTCGACGAGCCGGCCGGACCAGGGCGCCAGGAACACCGGCTCGCCCTGGGCGGAGATCGTGGTGAAGGCGGCGGCGGTGCGCGCGGGGTCGGGTGCCGGCACGTCGCGCAGTTCGGGCAGTCGTGCCGCGGCGGCGAGCAGGTCGGACTGCCCACGCAGCACGTCAACCAGCAGGTTGCCGTCGCCGTGCCCGATCAGGATGCGGTCCGACAGTCCGGCGGCCAGCAGCGACTGGGGCAGGGTCAGCCGGCAGAGCAGCAGCTCCGCGGCGGCGCGGGAGGCCGGCTCGGCGTCCGCCACCACACCACGGTGCTGCTCGTGCCACGTCCGCAGGGCGGGGAACGCGGTCAGCCAGGCTTCGGTCGTCTCCTGGTCCACCGTGCCGTCGTGGGGCAGCAACAGGATCTGTGCCGTGGCGTCGGGGGCCTCGACCACCTCGCCGCCGCCGTCGGCCAACTCCTGGAGCCCTCGCACCGCCTGCGTGACGTCGGCGGCCAGCACCGTGCTCCGCCACCGGTCGTGGTCGCGTCCGACCGCCTGCACCCAGGCCAGGTCGGCAAGTGCCAGGGGGTCGCTGGTCCTGCTCAGGTGCTGGGCCAGCCGGCCGGCGTGCTGGCGCAGGGCACCCTCGCTCCGGGCGGCCAGCGGGATCAGCAGGGGCGGGCGTTCCCGCGGCACCCGGTCGGGGTAGGTGGGTGGCGCCTGCTCGACCACGAGGTGCACGTTGGTGCCGGTCAAGCCGAACGCGCTGACCCCGGCCCGGCGTTGCGCCGGCGTCTGCCACGGCTCGGTGCCGGTCGACAGGCGCAGCGCCGAGCGTTGCGTCTCCAGCAGCGGGTTGGGGGTGGTGAAGTGCGCCGAGGCGTACCGCTTGCCGAGCTTGACCGCCATCACCGCCTTGAGCAGCCCCACCGCGCCAGCCGCCGAGTCGAGATGGCCGAGGTTGGACTTGACCGAACTGAGGTCGCAGAACCCCACCCGCTCGGTACGCCGGGCGAAGGCGCTGGACAGCGCCTGGAACTCGATCGGGTCGCCCAGCCGCGTGCCGGTGCCGTGCGCCTCGATGAAGCCCAGTGACTGGGGATGGACACCCGCGGCTCGCCACGCTTCGAGCAGCAGTTCCTCCTGGGCCTGTGAACTGGGCGCCGCGAACCCGTTGCTGCGGGCACCGTCGTGGTTGGCGGCGCCACCGAGGATCAGCGCGTGCACCGGGTCACCGTCGGCCTGCGCCCGGTCGAGCGGCTTGAGCAGGAACACGACGCCGCCCTCGCCGAGGCCGGTGCCGTCGGCGGCGGCGTCGAAGCTACGGGCCCGCCCGCCGGGCGAGACGATTCCCTCGGTGCCCGGCTCGTTGGCGAGCGGCGGGATCGGCAGCAGCCGCACGCCTCCGGTCAGGGCCCAGTCCGCCTCTCCGGCGGCGAGCCGACGGCAGGCTTCGTGGATCGCGGCCAGCGCGGACGAGCAGGCGGTGTCGACGGTCATGGCCGGCCCGCGCAGGTCCAGGGTGTGCGCGATCCGGCCGGCCTGGGCGGCCGGCAGCAGGCCGGTGACCATGGGCGAATCGGCCGGGTCGATCAGCGCGGAGTAGGTCTCCGCCGCGGCCCCGAAGATCACCGCGGTACGACTGCCCCGGAAGTCGGCGAGGGGGTAGCCGGCGTCCCAGATCGCCTTGCAGCTCAACTGCAACAGGAAGCGTTGCTGTGGGTCCATCTGACGCGCTTCGCGGAGGGACAGACCGAAGAAGGCGTGGTCGAAGGTGTCGACACGGTCCAGGAGTGCGCAGTCCGACAACGCCGTCTCGGCATCGAGCCCGCCGTCGCCGCGACGCTGGGCAGGCACAGGACCAACCAGGTCACGACGGCTGTCGAGCACGTCGGCGAAGTCGGACAGGTCGTCACCGCTGCCAGGCAGCGCGGCTGCGATGCCGACGATGGCAATGGGTTGAGCGTGTGGATTCATGGGCGACCTCTACAGACGGAAGCTGAAGTCGGAGGCAACGGATTGGTCGGTTGCACCAGCGCTGTCCAGCGCGTCAGCGATGGCGGCCACGGTGTTGAGGCGGAACAGGTCGATCAGCTTGAGCGCGCCGGGATACCGGGCGTCGAGCCGCTCGTGCAGTCGGGTCAGGGTCAGCGAGGTTCCGCCGATGGCGAAGAAGCTGTCGTCGCGCCCGATGTCGGCCTCCGGCAGGAGCTCGTGCCAGATCGCCGCGACCTCCTGCTCCACGGGGCCTCGGGGCGGAGCGGCGCGGTTGTTCGACCGGCGCCGCTGCGCGGCCTTCGCCGCCAGCGCCCTGCGATCCAGCTTGCCGTTGCCGGTCAGGGGGAAGTTGTCGAGGCGGCCGATCCAGGCTGGAACCATGTAGCCCGGCAGCTTCGTGCGCAGTGCGGAACGCAGCAGCTCCGGGTCGACCTCGGCGGGTGCGGCGACGAAGCTGACCAGATGCTGGTCACCCCCCTCGCCGACCACCAGCACGGCGGCGTCGACGATCCGAGGATCGAGGCCGACGAGCACGCGCTCGATCTCGCCGGGTTCGATCCGGATGCCCCGCAGCTTGACCTGGTCGTCGACACGACCGAGAAACTCGATCTCGTTGGTGCGCGTCAGCCGGGCCAGGTCGCCGGTGCGGTACAGGCGTTCACCGGGCCGGGTGGAGTACGGGTGTGGGACGAACGTCTGGGCGGTCAGTTCGGGTCGGTTCAGGTAGCCCCGCGCAAGTCCCAGCCCACCGAGGTAGAGCTCGCCGGGGACACCGGGCGGCAGCACGTTGAGCCCGGCGTCGAGCACGAAGGCCTGCGCGCCGGGGAAGGCGTTGCCGATGGTGGGATCCGTGTCGGGGCTCAGGCCGGCGCAGCTGACGATGGTGGCGCACACGGTGGCCTCGCTCGGGCCGTACGCGTTCCAGATGTGCACCCGGTCGCCCCACCGCTGCACCAGCTCGGCGGGGCACGCCTCGCCGGCCAGGACGAGGTGCCGCAGAGTGGCGGGCAACGCGTCCACCATGGCGAGGTTGGAGGGGGGCATGGTCAGGTGGGTGATGCCCCGGGCCGCCAGCGTCTGGGCCAGGGGGGCGCCGGGCAGCAGGGCGTCCGGCGCGGTCAGGTGCAGGCACGCCCCGGTGAGCAGACCCATCACGCACTCCCAGACGGAGGCGTCGAACGAGTACGGGGCGTACTGGAGCACCCGTGCGCCCGGACCGGCCGCGAACCGGGACTGGTGCAGCTCGCGAAGCTGCGTCAGGCCCCGGTGGGCCAGCAGTACCGCCTTGGGTGTGCCGGTCGATCCGGAGGTGTAGATGGCGTACGCGAGGTGTTCCGTGCCGAGTTCCGCCGGCGGCAGGCTGGCCGGGGTGTGCCCGCCATCCGGCTCCGCCGTGTCCACCCGCAGCGCCGGTACGGCGTTCGGGTCCAGCCGTCCCGCCAGCGTGTCGTCGGTCACCTGCAGGCGGACCTTGGCGTCGTCGGCGATCCAGGCCATCCGTTCGGCCGGCAGTGCGGGATCCAGGCAGAGGAACGCCGCGCCCGCCTTCGCGACGGCCAGCAGGGCGATGACCATGGTGCGGTCCCGAGGCAGGACGATGGCGACCAGATCGTCCGGGCGGACGTTCCGGGCGACCAGGGCTCTCGCCAGGCGTTCGGCCCTGGCATCCAGTTCCCCGTAGCTGAGCACGCCCTGGTCGTCCTGCACGGCCGGGGCGTCCGGCCGCGCCGCGACCTGTTCGGCGAACAACGCCGGCAGCGTGGCCGGAGCTTCCGTCGTCTCCGGCTGGGCCAGGGCCACCAGCGCGCGTTGCTCATCCGCCGAGCACAGCCGCAGGTGGTCGATCGGCCGTCCCGGGTGGCGCGCGACCTCACCCATCAGGTTGTCCAGGCAGTCGGCGTACCCAGCGATCGTCTCAGGTTCGAACAGGTCGGTCCGGTAGTCCCACTCGGCCAGCCAGCCGTGTTCGTCCTGGCTGATCATGAGGGTCACGTCGTACTGGGTCGCGACCGGCGGCACCTCCAGCACGCTGCAGCTCAGGCCGTCCGGCGTGAGCGGCTTCTGCTGGGCGGCGTGCAACACGAACATCGTCTGGAACACCGGCGTGTGGTGGAAGCTGTGTTCCAGGTCGAGCGCGGCGACCACCGTCTCGATCTGGGCGTGTTGATGGTGGAACGCTTCGAGGCAACGCTCCTTGGTCTGGGCCAGCAGTTGGTGGAACGTCACGGCACCGCCCAGGTCGGCGCGGATCGCCAGGGTGTTGAGTAGGCAGCCGATCAGGCTCTCCGTGCCGGGACGGTCGCGGTTGGCGATCGGCGTGCCCACCACGATGTCGGTCTGTCCGGACAGCCGCCGCAACAGGGCCTGGTAGACGGTGAGCAGCGTGGTGAACGGCGTGGTTCCCTGGGCGCGGCCGATCGACAGCAGGCGGTCGGTCGTGTCCTCGGGCAGCCGGCGGGTGAGCCGGGCCGCTCGGAACGACACGGCGGTCTCGGGAGGGTGGTCGAACGCCAGCGGCAGGCGGCTCGGCAGGTCGGCGAGCCGTTCCCGCCAGTAGGTGACGTCCCTGCGGATGACGGGCAGTCGATCCAGGTGCTGACGCTGCCATTCGGCGTAGTCGAGGACCGACAGGCGGGCGGCGCCCGCGGTCGGGGTGCCGGCGACCGCCGCCGCGTAGTCGGTGAACAGCTCGTCGAACAGCAGCCGCAGCGACCACGCGTCGGCGACGACGTGGTGGATGACCAGACCGAGGACAGCGACCGGGCTGCCGTCAGGCGCCGGTGGTTCCTGGATCAGCAGCCACCGGGCCGGGGCCTCGGTGGCCAGGTCGAACGGTATGCCGACGGCATTGGTCAGCAGCCGTTCGGTGCTGGTGGCGCCCTCCGACGACAGATCGGGCAGTACGGCGGGCTGGTTGCTCACCGCCTGCTGGCGCAGCTGCCCGTCAGGTTGACGGTCGATGCGCAGGCGTAGCGCCTCGTGCCGGTCGGTCAACGCCTGCAGGGCGCGGCGTAGCGCGGCGTGGTCGAGGTCCCCGCAGATCCGCATCGCCGTGCCGATGTTCGCCACGGCGCTACCGGGTCGTAGCTGCTCGACCAGCCACATCCGCTCCTGGGCGAAGGCCAGGGGCGCCGGTCCGGTGCCGGAGCGACGGCGCAGGGCCGGTATGGCGACCTCCTGCGTGAGCGTCCGGTCGATCCGCGCGGCCAGGGCGCGAACCGTGCGGTCGTCGAAGATGTCCGACAGGTTGATCTCCGCACCGAGGTGCTCCCGAACGGCCACCATCAGTTGCATCGCCAGCAGCGAGTGCCCACCGAGATCGAAGAAGTCGGCGTCGGCCCCGAGCGGTCCGCTGCGCGTCACCCGCGCCATGAGCGTGGCCACCTCACGCTCGGTCGCGGTGTCCAGCGTGGCGACGTCACCGACGTGGCGGGACGGATCGGGCAGGGCGTTCCGATCGATCTTGCCGTTGGCGTTGCGCGGGAAGGCCGGCAACGGCACCCAGTACCGGGGCACCATGTAGCCCGGCAGTTCGGCCCGCAGGGCGGCCTCGATCGCCTCGGCGGTGGCGTCACCGACCCAGTAGCAGACCAGGTGCGGGGTGTCCCCGACCGTACGCACCACCACCAGCGCCTGCTCGACGCCGTCGACCGCTCGGGCGCGGCTGTCGATCTCACCGGTCTCGATGCGGAAGCCACGCAGCTTGACCTGGTGGTCGTAGCGGCCCAGGTAGTGCAGCGAGCCGTCCTCGCCCATCCGGACGCGGTCACCGGTGCGGTACATCCGCGCGCCGGGCACGTCGCTGAAGGGGTCCGGCAGGAAGCGCTCGGCGGTCAGCTCCGGTCGGCGCAGGTAGCCCTGGGCCAGTCCCAGGCCGCTGAGGTAAAGCTCGCCGGCCACACCGACGGGCACCGGCACGAGGTGGCGGTCGAGCACGTAGGCGTTGGTGCCGTCGATGGGCCGGCCGATCGACGGTTCCTCGGCGCTTCCCCGCGGCACCTCGCACCAGGTGGAGTAGGTGGTGTCCTCGGAGGGGCCGTAGAGGTTGAACACGCGCACCACGGGCGACCCGTCGTGGATCCGGTCGACGAGGGTCCGTGGCAGCGCCTCGCCGGCCAGGTTGACCACCCGGGTACCCGACGGAAGGGCACCGGCGGTCAGTAGTTCAGCCATCGCCGACGGGACGGTGTTGACCAGGGTGGGCGGCACGCCGGGTTGCTGTGCCAGCTCGAGGACGGTGTCCACCAACCGGACGGACCCACCGACGGACAGCGGAAGGAAGATCTCGAACACCGACAGGTCGAAGCAGACCGAGGTGCTCGCCAGCACCACGGCCAGGTCCGCGCGGTCGAACTCGCCGCGGGCCCAACCCAGGAAGGCGTGCAGTGCCCGGTAGGGCACGGCGACGCCCTTGGGGCGGCCGGTCGATCCCGAGGTGTAGATCAGGTAGGCGATGTGTTCCGGTGCCGGTGCCGCGGCCGCCGGCAGCTCCGCGACGGGTGCCAGCCGCGTCACGTCCAGCGTGGGACCGACGTCGGCGGGCAGTGCGTCCCGGGTGTCGGGCTCGACCAGCACCAGGGCGCACTGCGAGTCCCGGGCGATGAAGGCCAACCGCTCGGGTGGGTAGCCCGGGTCGAGCGGCACGTAGGACGCTCCGCAGCGCAGGACCGCCAGCAGCGCGGCGACCAGGTCCGGCGTACGGCGCAGGCAGATGCCGACGAAGTCCTGCGGGCCCACCCCGGCGTCGCGCAGTGCCTGCTGGATCGTGGCGACGCGGGCGGCCAACGCGCGGTAGCCGATCGTGCGGTCGGCGACGTGGACCGCCGGGGCGTCCGGCTCGGCGGTGGCCAGTGCGGCGAAGGCGGCCACCGGATCCAGCCCGGCCGGCGCGTTGGACAGCCGGCGGGCTGCGGCGCGCGGGTCGCCCTCGCGGGAGACGACCGGATCGACGGTGGCAACCCGTCCCGCAGGGTCGTCCACGAGCGCGGACAGGAGTTGCAGCCAGTGCGCCAACATGCGGTTGGAGAGCGCTTCGGGGAAGCGGTCGGCCGGAAACTCCAGCGTGGCGAAGCAGCCGTGCTGCGGCCGGTCGGCGCCGGGCATCAGGGCGTACGCGGTGTCGATCTGCAGCAGCAGTTCGAACTTGGTGTGCCGGTGGCCGGCGAACACCCGCGCGGCCTCGATGCCGGGCAGCTCGGGAAGCGGCTCGTCCTCCGGTTGGACCACCAGCATCGTCTGCAGCGGCATCCCTCCCAACCGCCCCGCCAGGCGGTCGAGGGGCACGTCGCCGTAGCCGTACGCGGTCAGCACCCCGCCACGCACCCGCCGGATCAGGTCGAGCCAGCTGTCGCCCGGCCTCACCGACACGCGCAGCGGCACCGTGTTGACGAAGAGCCCGTAGGTGTCCTGGACGGCCGGATCGTCGCGCCCGGCCGTCGGCATCGCGACCACCAGCTCGTCCTGCCCGGTGTAGCGGGCGAGCAGCGCCGTGTAGGCGGCGGCGTAGAGCATGAAGGGGGTGACGCCGTGGGTGGCGGCATGGCCCTCCAGCCGCTTGACGAGCAGCTCGGGCAGCGCGACGCGCACCGTCCCGGCCGGTGCCGGTTCCCGACGGTTGGTCGCCTCGACGGGCAGGTCGAGATCGAATCGGACGCCGTCGAGCTCGGCGGCCGCGGCGTCCAGCCGGGTCGCGAAGGCCGGTGAGGCGAGCCGCGCCCGCTCGGCGAGCACCGCGTCGCGGTAGTCGGCCGGGGCGTCGGGCCACTGCGGCGCCTGCCCGCCGACGCCGGCGCGGTAGGCGAGGCTCAGGTCCCGGAAGAACAACCCGGCCGACCATCCGTCGGTGATGATGTGGTGGGCGACGAACGCCAGGACGTGCTCGTCCTCGGCGAGGCGCACCAGCGTCGCTCGCCACAGCGGTCCCTCGGCCAGGTCGAATCCCCGCCCGGTCTCGTCGTCGAACCACTGCTTCAGCTCGCCCCGAGCGACGGTCCGTCGTGCCAGCCGGACCGGCACCGCGGTGACCGGCCGCAGTGACTGCACCAGTTCGTCGTCGCGGTGGGCGAAGACCGCGCGCAACTGTCCGTGCCGGTCGACCACCGCCGCGAGCGCACGTTCGAGCGCGTCGACGTCGAGCGGCCCCCGCAGCCAGACCGCCTCGGTCTCCACGTACGCCCGGGTGGACGGATGCCGGTTCTGCAGGAACCACAGACGTTGTTGTGCGGACGAGGCGGGAAAGAACTCCTCCTCCTCGGGGACGGCCAGGCTGCTACCAGGGTTCATCGCGCTATGTCCTCGATGTCCGAGCGGTCAGGTGTCGTGGCGGTCACGCCGTACGCGTCTAGGGCCAGGTCGGCACGGACGGCACGACAGATGCGGGCCCGGTGGGTGTGCAGCACGAAGTGGCCGCCCTCGTAGAGGCGGACGTTCGTGTCGCGGTCGCTGAGCCGGCTCCAGAGCTTGAGGTCGGCGACCGGGGTGAAGACGTCCCGGGTACCGCCGAAGACGGACAGCGGGCAGGCCACCTTCTGCTCCGCGGGCCGGTAGGTCTCCGCCACCTCGAAGTCCGAACGCAGGATCGGCAGGTAGACGCGCATCAGTTCGTCGTCGGCGAGGACGGCGGGGTCCGTGGCGCCGAAGGCCACCAGTTCCGCGATCAGGGCGGGGTCCGCCATCTGGTGGCGCATCGGTCCGACGTGTGGCAGGAACGGCGCGCGGGCCGCGCCGGCGATGAGCCGGCGCGGCGCGCGGCCGCGTTGCTGCAGGTGCAACGTGAGTGCGTAGGCGACGGCCGCACCGAAGCTGTAACCGAGCAGTGCGAAGGGCTCCGACGACCAGCTCTCGCACTGCTCGGCCATCTGCTCGACCAGCGTCGGCATGTCGCGCACCAGGGGAACGCCGAAGCGCTCGCCCCGTCCGGGCAGGGCCGCCACCCGGACGTCGACGGTCGGGGCGAGCGCCTCCCGCCATCCGGCGAACGCTTCGGCGCCGCCGCCGGAGTAGGGGATGCAGAACAGGATCACGGTGAGTTTCCGTCCGGGCCCTGACTCGTCGTGGCGAGACGCACGCTTCGCGGGCGCATGTCCACCCAGTGCTGTCCGATGTAGTCCAGGCACGCCTGCCGGTCGCTGGCGGGGGTCCGGGCGTGCCATCCCGCCGGTAGGTCACGGTAGGCGGGCCAGATCGAGTACTGGTCCTCGTCGTTGGTCACCACGAGGTACTGCTCCTCGTCCTGCGGTTGACTCATCGCTGGACCTCCAGCACGCTCGCGCCGACGGCGGGCACGGGCTGCACCCAGCCGTCCGGCCCGGGGGCGAGACCGTGCTGGATGTCGAGGAGGCTCTGGCGCAGGTGCCACGCGAGCTTCTGTGACGGCACGGGCAGCCGCAGACCGGACGCGTCGCCGATCAGCTCGACAGGCGCCACGACCGAGCCGGTGCCGCAGCCGAACACCTCGACGTCCTCGCCGCCGCGCAGCGCCTCGATGAGCGTCTCGACCTCGATCGGCTCTTCCCGCATGTCCAGCTCGAGCGGGCCGGCCAGCTGCAACAGGCTGTCGCGGGTGATGCCGGCGAGGATCGTGTCCGACAGCGGCGGCGTCAGAATGCGGTCACCGATCCGGACGAAGACGTTCATCGCGGTGAACTCCTCCAGGTACCGGTGGTGCACCGCGTCCAGCCACAGCAGTTGCTGGAAGCCGTGTTCGCGCAGCTTGGCCGCGGCGGCGAAGCTGGCCGCGTAGTTGCCGGCCGCCTTGACCGCACCGGTGCCGCCCGGCCCGGCCCGACTGAACTCGCGCTCCACCCACGCCGAGATCGGCGTCGTGAAGAAGACGTCGGACGGAGTGGCGAGGACCACGAAGCAGAACCCGGTGGCCGGTACGACCGACAGGTCAGCCGACTCGGCGAACATCGTCGGGCGCAGGTAGAGCGACTGGCCCTGCCGGCCGGGCACCAACCGGTCGAGCATCGCCACGAGCTCCTCGAGCGCCCCGACGAAGTACGTCTCGTCGATGGGGGGCATGCCGAGTCGCTGCGCGGAGCGGTTGAAGCGACGGGCGTGGTCGTACGGCCGGAACAGCAGCGCCGTGCCGCCCACCGACGCCGGGCCGAGGTTCCGGTACGCCTTCATGCCCTCGAAGATGGCCTGGCCGTAGTGCAGCGCCTGGGCGTGCGGGTCGAGCGCCAGCGGCGCCAGCGGCTCCAGCCGGGGTCGCTGCCACACTCCGTCCTGGTAGTGGGCGATCGCCATCACCGGTGCCATCAGGCGCCCGAAGCCCAGCGGATCGGGAAGCTCGATCTCAGCCAGTTGCGCCAGAAGTTCCTTGCTCAGTTCCGGCGCCTGGGCGTTGTCGACCGTGGGTCGGGACGTAGGGGTCATCATCAGCTCCAGCACCGCAGCGGTTGGTCCGTACCGGCGCTGCCCACGAAGCCCGAAAGGGTGATCCGACGCCCCTGCTCGATCTTGCGGACAGCGTGGGCGCGCAGCGTGTTCACCAGCACCAGGTCCCCCACCTCGGGGGCGATCAGCAGCGAATCCTCAGGAAGCATGCTGCGTGGATAGCCGTAACTTCCCGGGTATTTATCCCGTAGTTGTTCGTACTCTTCGTCGCTGATCACGCGGTCCCAGGTCTCCAGTTGCCCGCCTTCGTCAGCGGTGTCGAGGTAGACGTTCACGCCGAGCTGGCTGACCAGGGGCGGAATGTCGTCGGCCTCTTTCACCTCGCGCCAGAGAATGTCCTGGTGGGGCAGGGCTTCGCTGTCGGTCCGCCAGAGCCTGGTGATTCCGAACGGCATCTTCCGTCCGGACATGGTCATCAGACTCGCGCCGCCCGGCCACGCCTCGTCGAGGGCCAGTCGGAGCAGATCGATGGGCGACGGATGTGGCGCGCTCAGGGCACGCAGTTTCTCCTGCAGCGGCAGCGCCATCGCGAAGTAACTCTCCCGGCGCTCGGCATCGTCCATCACGTTCCAGAAGGAGTCGATGTCGCTTTCGTAGATGCTCCCCTTGGCCGCTTCCTCGATCGCACGGTAGAGCGCGTCCGCGAGGCTCTTGCAGTACAGGGGGTCGTAGAATTGGGGGACGCGTACAGCGATGACCTCACCGTCGAACAGTTTGGTCATCACTTCCGAGTCCAGTGACCTGACCGTGGCGAGTCGGCTGTGCGGAGGCATACTTCTCCCTAGGCACGAATTGATTGCGGCGACGAAAGGGCAACGATCGGCGAGGATTCGCCGGGCATGCCCAGCTTCTTACGACTGGCGAAGTGCGACCTGCACGCTCACCCGTCGATGAGGGCCCACCTGCTGGCTTCCGATTTCGCTCTGGGGGTGCTCTTTCCGGCCAGCGCGATGAGTTCCGGTTTGAACAGCGGCGGCGAGTCCATCGCGGGCTCCCAGGTGGCGAGCCGTTCGTCCTGCGGCACCTCGACGCAGCGGTCGTTCGCGAGATCGTTGACCACCCGCAACAGCAGCCGGACACCGAGCGGGGCGAGGTGTTCGCGCCACAGGCTCTCGGGCGTCGAACCCGGCGGGACCAGCACGTGCTCCTGGGCCGCGATGGGGCCGCCGTCCGTACGTTCGGTGAGGTGGTAGACGGTTCCACCGGTGACCTTGTCGCCGTCGCGGATCGTCCACCTGATGGCGTCGCGCCCGCGGTGCAGCGGCAGGAGGCTGGGGTGGTATCCGATGGAAGCCAGAGCCGCCCGTGCCCTGGTCTTCCGGCCGATGAACGCGTGTGAGTGCGCAGCCACGATGACGTCGACCTTGTCGGGGATGTGATGTGCCCGCAGTTCGGCCGCCTCGGACCACATTATCTGCCGGGGGAACGACCAGGAGCGTAGTCGGTCCCACGACAGCGGCTCGCTATCGTCGGTGTGGCCCTTGCGTGTGCGGGGAGAGGCGACTCCAAGGATTCGGTGACCCGCCTCCTGAAGCGCCTCCGCCGTCTGCACGGCGAAGAACCCGCGGCCGGACAGGAAAATATTCACGCGCCCTCCAGCTGCCTTTCGGCTTTTGCACCCACTGCCGTCGGAGATAGGACGGAAGCGCAAAGAAACGCCCCAGCGTTGTCACTGCACAGGGACGCCGACCAACCGGACTCGGCACGTCGAGTCGCGTCGGGGTCCTGAGCACAAAAAAAAGAGTTGCGCCTGGTTACCACCCCCGGGCCGCCGGCACCACAACCCGCTTGTGCCACGGTGTCGAGAGCCGGAAACGACTGGCGCGGGACGCCCCACCTCCACACGACATAGGAGTTAATTAATCGATGAACGGGAGCATAGCACTGGCTGGAGTCGCCCGCTAGCCCTGCGTCATGGGGCCGGCATCCCCCCATTCACCTGCAGCTAAGCGCCCGGAGGCGGTCATTGTTGCGGCGACAACTGTCGGATGCCTGATAGTGGGAGGACGTCACCAAGCGCCGACATCGGCGATGCGGGCGGCAGTCAGATCGGGTTCTACGCGCGGTTTGGTGGCGATTCCGACATTCGGAGCCATCGTTCCTAGTGCGACAGTGCCGCGCGGACCGGCCATCAAAGCCGCACACCATATCGGCATTAACACAATGCCCCGCGGCGATGCAACCCGGCGCGGGGGTGTGGAAATCAAACACTACGCGGCACACTGTTTCGGACACTTCGGTGGGCATGGATGGGTTGGAACCCACCGACGCTAGGGAGAGCGAAAGGGACGGAATGAACAGACTCCTTGCGACCGCCACCGTCGCGAGCCTGCTCGCCGGTGCGCTGGTCGTCTCGCCGGGGGCCCAGGCGGCGCCGATCCCGGCCGAGCACGAGGCCTACCTACCGCCGCCGATCGCGTGGGGCCGCTGTGCGGATCCCGGCCTGCAGCAGGGCGGCGCGGAGTGCGGCTTCGTGCAGGTCCCGCTGGACTACGACCGCCCGCGGGGCGAAAAGATCAAGATCGCGGTGTCGCGGGTGCGGCACAAGACGCCCGACGCGCAGTACCAGGGCATCATGTTGATCAATCCGGGTGGTCCCGGAGCGTCCGGCCTGCCGCTGTCTGCCGTCGTCGGCGGGCTCGTACCCAAGCAGGCGGGCGAGGCGTACGACTGGATCGGTTTCGATCCGCGCGGCGTCGGCGCCAGCGAACCCTCCCTGTCCTGCGACGGCAGCTACTTCGGCTACCGCCAACCGTTCCACGTGCCGGTCACCGGCCAGCTCGAACGCACCTGGCTACGGCGGACGAAGGACTACGCCCACGCCTGCGACCGGGCGGGCGGGCGGCTTCTGGACCACATGAAGACGACCGACACGGTCAAGGACATGGACAGCATCCGCAGGGCCCTGCGTGAGCCGAAGCTCAACTTCTACGGCTTCTCGTACGGCAGCTACCTGGGCCAGGTCTACGCCACCCTGTACCCGCAGCGGGTGCGCCGCATGGTGCTCGACGGCAACACCGACCCGCGCACGGTGTGGTACCAGGCCAACCTCAACCAGGACGTCGCCTTCGACCGCAACCTGAAGGCGTACTTCGACTGGATCGCCGAGCACCATGACGTCTACCGGTTGGGCAGGAGCGGCGGTGAGGTCGAGCGGCGCTTCTACGCCGTGCAGCACAAACTGCTCAGGGCACCGGCGGACGGGATCATCGGCCCGAGTGAGCTGACCGAGGCGTTCCTTCCCGCCGGCTACAACGTCTACGCCTGGCAGCCGGTCGCGCAGGCGTTCTCCAGCTACGTCCACGACGGTGACGTCTCCGGCATCAAGGCGCTGTACGACTCCAGCCACCCGCAGGGAGTGGGCGCCGACAACGGGTACGCCGTCTACCTCGCGGTCCAGTGCACCGACGTGCAGTGGCCGAGGAGCTGGGCCCGGTGGAAGGCCGACACCTGGCGGGTCTTCGCTCGGGCGCCCTTCTACACCTGGAGCAACGCGTGGTACAACGCGCCGTGCCGCCACTGGGGTGCCGGAGCCGGCCGGCCGGTCGAGGTCGACGGTTCCGCGGCACCACCGGTCTTGCTGGTGAACGAGACGTTCGACGCGGCCACGCCGTACTCCGGTGCCCTCGAGGTGCGCAGCCGCTTCCCGAAGTCGGTACTCATCGAGGGCGTCGGCGGCACCACCCACGCGAGCTCGCTGGGCGGCGTCGCCTGCGTCGACGACCGGATCGCCGACTACCTGCTGACCGGTGCGCTGCCCGAGCGCAGGTCCGGCCGGCGCTCCGACGTCCAGTGCGAGCCGGTGCCGAGGCCGACGCCAGCCAAGGTGGCCGGGCAGCGACCCAGCTCTGCCCCGGCCCTCCCGGGAGCTGACGGCGACGCCGCGCGCGACCAGCTGCGGCGGCTCGTCGCTCCGCGGTAGCCGCATCTGCGGGGCGGGGTGGCGCGCCGTCACGGCACGCCACCCCGTCGCCCGGCCGACTCACACGACGCGCAGGTGTGCCCCGTGCCGCGCCGCCAGCTCGTCCAGGACCCGCTGCCTGGCTCGTCCGATGTCGTCGGCGGTGGGGGTCCGCTCGGCCGAGCGGACGGTGATCCGCAGGCTCAGCGAACGATGACCCGCGGGCACCCAGGAACCGCGGAACTCGTCGACGTACGCGACGTCGTGCACGCACGGGTCGACGCGGCGGGCCGTCGTCACGAGGTCCCGCCAGCGCACGGTCTCGGCGACCACGAGCGAGAGGTCGAAGTCGGCGTCCGGGTGGTCCGGTACCCGCTGGTGGACGTTGTGCCGCGACGTGTACGTCGAGAGGACGTCGACGTCCAGCTCGAACACGGCGACCTGCCCGGCGATACCGGCCGCCCGCCGGACCCGGGTGGTGACCAGACCCAGCGTGCCGGCCCGGCGCCCCGCGCTGACGATGGCCAGGCACGCCGATCGGTCGGCCCAGCTGTCCCGCTGCGCTGCGGGGTCGGACACCGGATCGAGGTCCGTGTCCGCCAGCTGGGCCCGCTGGGTGAGGAACTCCAGGACGCCCTTCGCCCGGCGGAACAGGGTCGGCCCGTCGGCGCCGACGAACGCCGCGGCGAGCAGCCGCCGCTGCTCGGGCAGGTGCTCGTCCTCCGGGTCGTCCCCGGCGTCGCCGGGCGGTCGGGCCCGGAACGCCGTGCCGACCTCGAAGATGCCGAACTCCGGCTGGTGGCGCAGGTTCGCAGCCACCGTCTCGACGAGATTCGGCACCAGCGAGGGTCGCAGGCTCTCCCGGTCAGGGGCGGGCGCGCCGACCAGCCGGACCGTGTCGGCCTTGGCGTGCCCGGTGGCGAGCAGCAACGAGTCGGCGGTCCACGGGTACGAGATCACCTCACGCATGCCTGCCCGGACCAGCTGTTCACGTAGGACCCGGTCCACCGGTCTGGCGTTGAGCTGCCGCACCGGGTTCAGCGTGACCGTCAGACCGGCACTGGGAATGTTCTCGTAGCCCCGGATCCGGGCCACCTCTTCGGCGATGTCGTGCGGGAGGCTGATGTCCCCCGTGGACCGCCACGGCGGGGCTGTCGCGGTCAGTCGTCCGTCCGCACCGACGACCTCGAAGCCCAGCGGGGTCAACGCGTCCCGCACCTCGGCGACGCCGAGCCGTTCCCCGATGCGTGCCGACAGGAAGTCGAGGCTCGTGGTGACGACCGCCCGTTCGGTGGCCACGTGGGTCACGTCCTGCATGCCGTCGAGGCGAACCGCATCGGCGGCACCGGTGAGCAGGTGCAGGAAGAACCCGACGGCGGCGTCGATCCGAGGCGTGTCCAGGTTCTTCTCGTACCGGGAGGACGCCTCGGTACGCAGCCCCGTCCGCTGGGACGCACGTCGGACTGCTCGTGGGTCGAAGTTGGCGGTCTCCAGCACGAACGTGCGGCTGTCGGGACCCACGCCGCTGCCGGCGCCCCCGATGATGCCGGCCAACCCGACGGGCCCGTCCGCGTCGGCGACGACCGGGGTGCCGGGCTCCACCTCACGGGTGTGCCCCGCCAGCAGGTCCAACCTGGTGCGCGACTCGACGGCGCGGACGCTCAGCGGAAGGGCGACGCGTCCGGCGTCGTAGACGTGGTTGGGTTGACCGACGGCGTGCATGACGTAGTTGGACAGGTCGACGCAGAGGTTACGAGGGCTCTCGCCGACCCTGGCCAGGCGCGAACGCAGCCACATCGGCGTCGGCGGCAGCCGGTCCACGGCGAACCGCACGGCCGTGAAGCGCCGGCACAGCGCGGGATCGACAGCGCCGACCAGCCCGTCGGTGAGCGGCGGCGACGCGTGCCCGGGCAGAGCCTTCAGCGGAAGTCCGTGGATGGTCGCGATCTCGCGAGCCATGCCGTAGTGGCCCCACAGATCGGGCCGGTTGGTCAGCGACTTGTTGTCGATCTCCAGCACCCAGTCGTCGAATCCGACCGCCGTGGCCAGCGGCGTCCCCGGTGGTACCTCCAGCTCGGCGCAGTCCAGCAGGCCGTCGCCGGGTTCGGGAAACAGGTTCTGCAGACCGACGTCGGCCGGCGAGACCAGCACCCCGTGGCTGAGCACGCCGAACACCTCGCGTACGGCCACCGTCTCCGCCTGCTGCTCCCCCTCGCCCCGGGCGGCCAACCGGGCTCCCGGTAGCGCCAGGGCGAGCACCCGCCCGGCGGTGACGCCCGCGACGCGGCTGACGACGGAGACCGCCTGGCCGGTTCCGACGTCGCAGGTGAGCGACACCCCCCGGGTGCCGAGCGGCTGGACGTCGGTCACCGAGGCCACCACGACGTGCGCCAACCGCTCGCCGGTGTCGATCCAGCGCTCGACCTCGACGGTCTTCAGCGTGAGGACGTGGGCGAGTTCCTTCACGTCGACGGTGGTGGGCAGGTCGACGTAGTCACGGATCCAGTCGAGGGAGATCCTCACACGAAAACCTTTCAGGCGAACTGGGTCAGGAAACGGAGGTCACCGGAGTGCATCAGCCGCACGTCGTCTATGCCGTAGCGCATCATCACCAGCCGGTCCAGGCCGATGTTGACGTAGCAGCCGGTCCACTCGTCCGGGTCCAGCCCGCCCGCGCGCAGGACGTTGGGGTGGGGCGCACCGCCCGGCATGACCTCCAGCCAGCCGACCTGGTGGCAGGTGCGGCATCCCTGTCCACCGCAGACCTGGCAGAGCATGTCGATCTCGAATCCGGGTTCGACGAACGGGAAGAAGCCCGTCCGCATCCGTGTCACCACGTGCCTGCCGAAGACGGTGTCGAGGACGGTGTCCACGAGGAACTTTCCCGCGGCCAGCGGTACGTGACGATCGACGATGAGGACTTCGTACTGGTAGAACGCCCGTTCGTGCCGAGCGTCGGTGCTCTCGTTGCGGTAGACCCGACCGGGGTAGACGAAGCGGAACGGCGGCTCGTGCTCGCGCATGTAGCGGATGCTCGCGCCGGTCAGATGCGGCCGGAGGCACAGCCGTCGCGGCCCGGTGGCGGTCTCCGATCCGGTCAGCCAGTAGGTATCCATGGACTCGCGCGCCGGGTGGTCGGCCGGGAAGTTCAGGTGGTCGAACTCGTACAGCTCCGACGAGATCTCCGCACCCTCGTACACCTCGAAGTTGAGCGCGGTGAACGCGTCGTTGAGGTCGTACATCAGCTGGGTGGTCGGGTGCAGGCCGCCGGAGCCGCCCGAGACAGGCAGTCCGGGCAGCGTCACGTCGAAAGGTCCGGTCAGCGCCGGCTCCGACTCGAGCAGCTGCTCCTCGCGTCGGGCGAGCGTGCGCTCAAGCTCCGACTGGGCGTCCCCGAGAGCCGCACCGACCACCCTGCGGTCCGCCGACGAGAATGCACCGATCGTCCGGCGCAGACCCAGCAACTCCCCCGACCGGCCCAGAAAGCGACGACGCACCTGTGTCAGCTCACCGGTGGTCTCCACCGTGGTAGCGGCGTGCATGGCCTGCTCGCGCAGGTTGGCGAGCCGGTCGAGGAAGTCTCTGACCAATGGGGCGGTCTGCGTCACATCCACTCCTTGTCGATGGCAGCCTGGATGAAGTGGTCTCGGCGCCAGCAGATGGCGCCAATGCTAGTGGAGCGACTGCCGACAGCGAGGGTTTTGCCCGTCCGCGCGGCGTACCGCCGCCACGCCCGCGGGCCATTGACGCAGCCCGGCACTCACGGCCGCTTTCCGGTCTCCCAAAATGTGGACACCGGCTTATGCCGGGACCGGGTGCGGTGCATTTACCGTGAGGGTTTGTTTCGTAATGGTCGGACAAGGTGGTCAGCGAAGCTGACCTCCGGCACGCTGTCCATGCCGAGGCGCACGTGATCTCCGAAGAATGGCGCGGAGCAGCATCCGGTCGGTCGTCCGGACCCCGGATGCGCCGCCCCTGGGCAGTACGGCTGGCACGCGGTGCCGGAGCCCGGCCGGCACACCAGCCGCTACCGGAAGACCGGGGGCGACGGTCGTCGGAGGCGCTCGCCGCACGGCAGGACGGTGGTGCGGCGCGCCTACGCCGACCCCGCGGTCCGCGCGTGCGCCCGGTGCAGGACGACGGGCAGCCCGTCGGCCGGCGCCGGGAGCGAGGTGAACCGCCAGCGTGCCTCGTACGAGGGCGGGAAGGACCAGGTGAACCTGCGCAGCAGGGCGTCCAGGGTCGCCTTCACCTTCAGCATCCCGAACCGCATCCCGATGCACTTGTGTTGGCCCGCGCCGAAGGGTGCCCAGGCCAGCCGGTGGACGCGGTCCCCGGCCCGGTCTTCGTCGAACCGCTCCGGGTCGAAGCGCTGAGGCTCGGGCCACAGCTCGGGCAGCAGTTGGTTGACCCCGGTGCACACGCAGACGAGCTGGCCCGCGGGCACGAAGTGGCCGAGGATGTCGGTGTCCTTGACCGTCACCCGCATGGCGATCGGCGAGGGCGAGACGAGGCGGATGCTCTCCTTGACGACCAGGTCGAGGGTCCGGAGCCGGTCCAGGTAGGCCAGGTCCGCCGGTACGTCGCCGCAGGCGAACGACTCGGCCCTGGCCCGCCGCTGCCACTGCGGGTGCTTGCCGAGGAAGTAGAGGGTCGCGATGGTCGCCGCCGTGGTGGTGTCGTGTGACGCGATCAGTGTGAAGATCATGTGTTCGACCAGCTGGGCGTCGTCCCACCCGGAGCCGTCGGTCCCGGTCAGCCCGCACAGCACGGAGAGGAAGTCGTCGCCCGTACGGGCGCGCGCGGCGGGCAGGGCCGCGCCGAGGTGCCCGGTGAGCCAGCGACGCGCCCGGTCCGCCCGGCGCCAGGCGGTGCCGGGCACCGGCTGCCGGACCAGGGCGGTCTCCGCGCGGATGCAGGCCTCGACCGCGTCCATCACCTCCCGCCCGACCGGGTCGTACGGCTCGTTCAGGAACGCCCCGGTGGTGATCTCGCCGGACAGGGCACGGATCGCGGGCACCGCCTTGACGGGCCGGTCCGTGGGCCATCGGTCCAGGGCGGTCCCGATGTCCGCGGCCATCCGCCGCAGGTAGCCACCGAGGGCGTCCTCGCTGTAGGCGGCCTGCATCAGCCGCCGGTCGGCGAGGTGCCGGGGCGGGTCGGTCGCGAGCAGGCCCCCGTCGAACCACGGTCCGATGACGGCGGGCCAGCCGGTCCCGAACGCCCGGTCCCGGTTGGACAGCACCGCCGAAACGGCCTCCGGCCCGCAGACGGCGACTATCCGGCGACCGAAGGCCTGCCACCACGACACGGGGCCGTGCCGTCGCATGAGCTGGATCTGGAAGGCGGGTCCGTACCGGACGGTCTGCAGGCCCAGCCCGACGAAGGGCAACCCACGGTCACCCGGCACCGGCTTGAGGCCGCTGCCGGCCGGCGGGGTGGCCAGGACGCCCGGCCGCAACGGGGTGCGGGCCAGAAGTTCATCGAGGATTCCCAGTGAGGTGACCTCGACGAGTCCTGCGTTCTGGGAGGGCGCCATTCCCGTTCGCATCGTCATGCGGGCTGCCTTTCAGGTCCGCGACGCCGGGGCAGGGCGGAACGCCGGTGCGTTGACCCGGCTGGGTTCGGGCCGATCATGCCATCGTGGGACTTCGATCGCCAGCATTTGCCACTGTCATAATCTTGCATAGATGAACATTGCTGTTGGCTATCGATCTCCGTGTTATGTTCTCGGGCATCCAGCCGACCCCGGGGGAAGCTTCACCGGGAGATCGGACTGATTGGCGCTTGTCGATTCGTCAGTAAGCCGATGCCGAGCGCCGGACGGCAGCGAGAACTCACGAGGGGCCGCAGAGTGTCGACTCAATTCGATCTTGGCATGCCCATGTCCGCCGCGGAACCGATCGCCATCGTCGGCATCGGTTGTCGCTATCCGGGGGGCCTCTGCGCACCGGAGGAACTGTGGGAGTTCGTCTCCCAGGGCCGGACCGCCGCGACGCCCGCGTTCCCCAGCGACCGGGGCTGGGACCTCGCGGCCCTCACCAATCCCGACCTGTCGGCGCCAGGGTCGACCTACGCGCGTGGCGGCTCGTTCATGGCCGAGGCAGGTGACTTCGACGCCGCGTTCTTCGGCATCAGCCCCCGGGAGGCGCTGGCCATGGACCCGCAGCAGCGGCTCCTGCTGGAGACCTCGTGGGAGGCGCTGGAACGCGCGGGCATCGACCCCACCACCCTCGCCGGCACCCCGACCGGGGTCTACTTCGGCGTCGTTGCCCAGGAGTACGGGCCTCGGGTCTTCGTCGGCGACGCGGAGTACGCCGGTCACCTCACCACGGGCACCACCCCGAGCGTGGCGTCCGGCCGGGTTGCCTACGAGCTCGGTCTGACGGGACCAGCGGTCACCGTGGACACCGCCTGCTCGTCCTCACTGGCCGCCGTGCATCTCGCGGTGCGGGCGCTGCGGGCCGGCGAGTGCACCGTCGCGCTCGCCGGCGGGGCCAACGTGGTGTGCGCGCCGAGCATCTTCGTCGGGTTCGGGCACCTCGGCGCGCTGGCGCCGGACGGGCTCAGCCGACCGTTCTCCGCCGACGCCGACGGCTTCGGTGTCTCCGAGGGCGCCGGCGTGGTCGTCCTGGAACGGCTCTCCGACGCCCGCCGCCGGGGACACCCCGTACTGGCCCTGCTGCGCGGGACCGCGCTCGGCCAGGATGGCGCCTCCGACGGCCTCGCCGCGCCGAGCGAGGCCGGTCAGCGGCGCGTGATCCGGGCGGCGCTCGCTGACGCCGGGCTGTCGCCCGCCGACATCGACGTGGTGGAGGCGCACGGCACCGGCACCAAGGTCGGTGACCCGATCGAGGCGCGGGCCCTGCAGGGCACCTACGGCGCGGCCCGGTCGGCCGGCGACCCGCCACTGCTGCTGGGATCGGTCAAGTCGAACATCGGCCATGCCCAGGCCGCCGCCGGGATCGCCGGCGTCATCAAGATGGTCGAGGCGATCCGCCGCGCCGAGGTGCCGGGCACCGCGCTGCTGTCCCGGGTGACCGACGCGGTGGACTGGTCGTCGGGCGGCGTCCGGGTGGTGGCCGGGAACACCCCCTGGCCGGACACGGGCGACCGGCCGCGGCGGGCGGCCGTGTCGGCCTTCGGCATCAGCGGCACCAACGCCCACGTCCTCCTGGAGCAGCCCCCGCCGGAGCCCGACGCCGGCCCAGCGGAAACGGAGCCGCAGGTCGTACCGCTGTTCCTCTCGGCCGCGACGGAGGCGGCGCTGCGTGAGCAGGCGGCCCGGCTGCACTCCTACCTGCGGGACCGGCCGTCGGTGCGCCCGGTCGACGTCGCCCACGCCACGGCGACCCGCCGCGCGCACCTGTACCACCGCGCCGCCCTGGTGGTGGGCGACCGGACCGAGGCACTCGCCGCGCTCACCGCGCTCGCCGAGGACCGACCGGACGAGCACCGCCGCCTCACCGGCCGGGCCGGCGTCAACGGGGGCGTGGTCCTCGTCTTCCCCGGCCAGGGCTCGCAGTGGCCGGGCATGGCGGCCGACCTGCTGGCCGGCGACGCAGTCTTCGCCGCGCAGATCGAGGCGTGCGAGCGGGCGTTCGCCGAGTTCGTCGACTGGTCGCTGACCGACGTGCTGCGTGGCGCCCCGGGCGCACCGCGCCTGGACCGGGTCGACGTGGTGCAGCCCGCGCTCTTCGCCGTGCTGGTCTCGCTCGCCCGCTGCTGGGAGGCGTTCGGCGTCCGCCCCGACGCCGTCATCGGACACTCCCAGGGGGAGATCGCGGCGGCGTACGTGGCCGGAGCCCTCTCGCTGCGCGACGCGGCGAAGGTGGTCACCCTGCGCAGCAGGGCGATCATGGCCATCGCCGGCACCGGAGGGATGGTGTCGGTGCCGCTCGCCGCCGCCGACGTCGCCGACCGCCTGCGCCGGTGGGCCGGGCGCCTGGAGATCGCGACCGTCAACGGCCCGCGGGCGACCGTGGTGTCCGGCGACGTCGCCGCGATCGAGGAGTTCATGGCCGAGTGCGCGGCGTCCGACGTCCAGGCGCGCCGGCTCCCCGTCGACTACCCGTCCCACTCCCGACACGTCGAGGTGCTGGAGGAGACGTTGCGCGGGGCGGTCGCCGACATCGCCCCGGTGGACTGCCCGACCGAGTTCATCTCCGCGGTGACCGGTGGCCCGGTCGACGGCAGCGCGCTGGACGCGAGGTACTGGTACCGCAACCTCCGCCAGCCGGTGCGGTTCGCGGACGCGGTGCGCACCGCGTACGACCGGGGGCACCGGATCTTCATCGAGGCGAGTCCGCACCCGGTGCTCACGGTCGGCACCGAGGAGTCCCTGCCGGAGGCCCCGTCGACCGACCCGACCCTGGTCGTCGGCAGCCTGCGCCGGGACGAGGGCGGGCTGCGTCGGCTGCTGCTCTCGGCTGCCCAGGTGCACGTGGCCGGCCGGACGGTCGACATGGGGAGCCACCTCGCCGGATACCGGCCCCGCCCGGTGGACCTGCCCACGTACGCCTTTCAGCGCAAGCGGTTCTGGCTGGCGCCCGGCCCGGCCGCCAAGCCCGCCGGCCCGGACGCGGTGGCGCACCCCCTGCTCGACGCCGCGCACGACCACCCCGAGGTGGAGGGGACGCAACTGACCGGCCGACTGTCGACGGACCAGCACCCCTGGCTGGCCGACCACGCCGTCGACGGGGTCGTGCTGTTGCCCGGCGCGGCCCTCGCCGAGCTGGCCGTCACCGCCGGCCAGCACGTCGGCTGTCCCGTCGTCGACGAACTCGTGCTGCACCATCCGCTGGTCCTGCCGGAACACACCGCCGTCGCCGTGCGGCTGGTGGTCGCCGAGGAGTCCGCCGGGGGACGTACGGTGCGGATCTACTCGCGCCGCGAGTCGTCCACAGCGGTCGACGTCCGGCCGGCCTGGACCCGGCACGCCGAGGCGGTCCTGGTGCCGGGTCCGACCGGCCCGACCACCGACGACGATCCGATCTCCTGGCCGCCCGACGACGCCGAGCGGATCGACGTGTCGGACGCCTACCGACGGCTGGCGGCGCGGGGCTACCAGTACGGCCCGGCCTTCCGTGGCCTGCGAGCGGTGTGGCGCCGCGACGACGAGGTCCTCGCCGAGGTGGCCCTGCCCGACGGGGTCGACCCGGGCGGCTTCGGACTGCACCCGGCCCTGCTCGACGCCGCGCTGCACGCGCTGGAGCACCTCGATCCGGACCGGGCGGCGGCGGCCCCGGTCCGTCTGCCCTTCGCCTGGTCCGGGGTGCGCCTGCACGCCGTCGGCGCGACCGTCGCCCGGGTGCGGATCCGGGCGAACGGGCCGGACGGCTACCGACTGCGGATCGACGACGCCGACGGGCAGCCGGTCTGCACCGTCGAGTCGCTGGTCCTGCAGCCGATCGCCCGCGACCGGCTGCTCGCGGCCGGTGCCGACACCGACGACATGCTCCTCGGTCTGGACTGGACCCCCGTCACCGTGCCGGCTCCGGCGGGCGGCGGGCAGCCGTGGACGCGGTGGCCGGACACCGCGCCGGGCGCCGCCGCTGTGCTGAGCTGCGCCGCCGCCCCCGGCGACGGCCTGCCGGACCGGGTGCGCCGGGCGCTCACCGACGTCCTCGACGTGGCCCGGCGGTGGGTGACCGAGCCCCGGTTCGAGGGCGCGCCGCTGGTGGTGCTCACCCGGCGGGCCGTCGCCACCCACGACGGCGAGAACGTCGAGGACCTGGCGTACGCGCCGGTGTGGGGCCTGCTGCGCAGCGCGCAGACCGAGCACCCCGGCCGGATCGTCCTGGTCGACGTGGACGCCGAGACGCGCTGGCCGGACCTGGTGCCGACCGTGCTGGCCAGCGGCGCGCCGCAGCTGGCGGTCCGGCGGAGCGAGCTCCGGGTCCCGCGCCTGACCCGGGCCGCCGGATCGGTGACCGCTGGTCTGGACCGGCTGCGCGACGACGACTGGCAGCTCCGCACCCGGGGCGAGGGCACCCTCGACGCGGGCAACATGGGGCTCGAGCCGTGGCCCGAGGCCGCCCAGCCGCTGGCTGCCGGGGAGGTCAGGATCGCCGTCCGCGCGGTGGGCCTGAACTTCCGGGACGTCATGATCGCCTACGGCCTGTACCCGGATGCCGGAGCCGACCTGGGCAACGAGGGCGCCGGCGTGGTGCTGGAGGTCGCTGACGACGTACGCACGCTGCGGCCGGGCGACCGGGTGATGGGCATCTTCTTCGGGATCGGTCCGCGCGTCGTGCGGCACCACGGGTTCCTCACCCGCTTCCCGGCGGAGTGGTCGTGGGCGCAGGCCGCGACCACGCCGGCGGTGTTCCTGACCGCGTACTGCGCGCTGCACAGGCTGGCCGGGCTGGACGCCGGGCAACGGCTGCTGGTGCACGCCGGTGCCGGCGGGGTCGGCATGGCCGCGGTGCAGTTGGCCCGCAACGCCGGCGCCGAGGTCTTCGCCACCGCCAGCCCGTCGAAGTGGCCCGTCCTGCGCGCGCTGGGGGTGGACGAGGAGCACCTGGCCAGCTCGCGTACCTGTGAGTTCAGGGACCGGTTCCTCGCAGCGACCGGGGGTGCCGGCGTCGACGTCGTGCTCGACTCGCTCGCCGGCGAATTCGTCGACGCCTCCCTCGACCTGTTGCCCCGCGGAGGCCACTTCATCGAGCTGGGCAAGACCGACGTCCGCGACCCGCGCGCGGTCGCCGACAGCCACCCCGGCGTCCACTACCGCCACTTCGACCTCACTCTGGTCGGGCCGGAGGAGACCCAGGGGATGCTGCGCACGCTGGGCGCCATGTTCGACCGCGGGGAGCTGCGGCCGCTGCCGGTCTCGGTGCGCGACGTCCGGCAGCTACCGGCGGCGCTGCAACACCTCGGGCAGGCCCGACACACCGGCAAGCTCGCCGTCACCCTGCCCCGGCGGCCGGACCCGGCCGGAACGGCGCTGATCACCGGCGGAACGGGGGCACTCGGCGCGTTGTTCGCCCGGCACCTGGTCACCGCGTACGGCGTCGGGCACCTGCTGCTGCTCAGCCGGAGCGGCCCGAAGGCCCCCGGGGCGCGGGCGCTCGCCGACGACCTGCGGGCGCTGGGCGCCCGGGTGCGGATCGTCGCCTGCGACACCGCCGATCGGAGCGCCCTGGACGCGGTGTTGGCCGCGGTGCCGGCACGGCACCCGCTGACCGTGGTGGTGCACGCCGCGGGCGTGCTCGACGACGCGCTGTTCGGAACCCTGTCGCCCGAGCAGCTGGACCGGGTGTTGCGGCCGAAGCTCGACGCGGCCTGGCATCTGCACGAGGCCACCCGTCATCTGAACCTGGCCGCGTTCGTGCTCTTCTCGTCGGCCGCCGGGGTGCTGGGCACCGCCGGCCAGGCCAACTACGCCGCGGCGAACACCTTCCTGGACGCGCTGGCCGCGCACCGGCGTCATCTCGGCCTGTCCGCGACCTCCCTCGCCTGGGGGCTGTGGGCGCAGGCGAGCGGAATGACCGGCCACCTCGACGACCGGGACCACGCACGGCTGCGCCGGACCGGGTGGTCGCCGATCTCCGACGAGCAGGGGTTGGCGCTGTTCGATGCCGCGCTGGACACCGGCCGGTCGTTCCTCGTGCCGGCCCGCCTCGCCCCCACCGCCGGACGGAGCGCCGAGCCGGGGGAGCGCCCCGCAATCCTCGGCGGACCCGTCCGGCCTGGCCTACGCGCGGCGAGCGACGGCCGGCGTCCGGCCGGGGAGTCGGTCGACGGCCTGGCCGACATGCCGGCGGCACGGCGGTCGGTGGCGGTGCTCGACCTCGTCCGGCGCGTCGCCGCCACCGTGCTCGGTCACGACTCACCGGAGGCGGTGCAGCCCGAGGCGAACTTCCGGGACATCGGATTCGACTCGCTCGGCGCCGTCGACTTCCGCAACCGGCTGCGCCAGGCCACCGGCCTGCCGATCGCCGCCACGGCCGTCTTCACCTACAGGACGCCCACGGCGCTGGCCGGGCACCTGATCGACCTGCTCGGCCCGACCGTCGACGAGCCGACGGTCGGGGACACCGCGCCGACACCGATCGCGGCACCCGACCCTGCCGGACCGACACCTGCAGACCTCGGCCGGGGGGCTGCCCCCGGACGGGTGGCGACCCCGCCGGACCGCGACACGGCGGACCGCGACACGGCGGACCGGGACACGGCGGACCGCGACACGGCAGACCGCGACACGGCGGACCGGGGGCTGAGCCGGCACCAGCGGGACGTCGTCGCGGTCGCGCTGACCTACCCCGACCTGCCGCTCGCCCAGCCCAGCGGCTATCTGCGGCTGCGGGGCGCGACCGACGTGGACCGGCTCCGGGCGGCGGTCCGGCGTACCGTGGCGCGACACGACGCGCTGCGGCTGCGGCTGGTGCGCTGCGGCGACGAGTGGCGACAGCGGGTGCTGCCCGACATCGGCGAGCCCGAGGTGGTGTCCTTCCTCGCCGAACCCGATCCGGCCGAGGCGTGCCGGCGCTGGATCAGCCGGACCACCGACACCGTCGTCGCGCTCGACGGGCCGCTGGCGCAGTTCGCGATCCTGGTCGACGACCCCGACTCGCTGATCCTGTACTGCCGGTTCCACCACGTGGTCGCGGACGCCTGGGGAATCAACCTGGTGGTCGACGAGATCCGCACCGGCTACCGGGCGACCGACGACCCGACTCCGCCCGACCCGGCGCCGAGCTGCCTCGACGTCGTCGACGCGGACGAGGCGTACCGGCACTCGCCGGACTGGCGGGCGGACCGGGACGCGCTCGTGGCTGCCGTCGCGGGGCTGAACCCGGCCCTGTTCCCACGCACCGCCACCGTGCGCGAGCACCGCAGGCGGCAGCGGTCCCTGCACGTCGACGCCCGCACGGCCGACCGGGTCCGGGCCACCGGCCGTTCGATCTTCTCGGTCACCGCAGCCGCGCTCGCCACCTGTCTGCACCGGCTGCACCGCGACGGCGACGTCGTGCTGGGCGTCCCGCTGCTGAACCGGCGTACCCCGGAGGAGCTGGCCACCGTATCCGACGTGACCTCCATCCTGCCGCTGCCCGTCCCGGTCGACGAGGAGCACAGCCTGCTCGACCTGGCCGACCGGATCCGGGCCGACGTCTGGGACCTCACCGCCCGCCAGCGGTTCGCGCTCGGTGACCTGCGTGCCGCGCTGCGCGAGGAGGGTCACCCGGCCCGCGAGCTGTTCGATGTCACCTACTCCTACATCACCGTCCCCGGCGGGGGCGACGACGTCGAGATGACCGTGCTGGCCTCCGGGTACTCCCTCGACGCGGTCAACGTCGTCGTCCGGGAGCACGAACTGGACGGCTCCCTGGACATCGAGGTGTTCTACGCCGCCGACGTCTTCGACGACGACCTGCGGATCGAGGCCGCGATCGGGTACGTCGCCGCGCTGCTCGACGAAGGGCTGCGCCGTCCCGACGCGGCACTGCGGACGCTGACCATGCTCGGCCCGGACGAGACCGCCCGGATCAGCCGGTTCGAACGTCCGGCCCCGGCCGAGCTGGACGAGACGGCGACCCTGGACCGGCTTCTGGCCGAGCAGGCCAGGCGCACCCCGGACCGGCCGGCGGTGGTCGGCCTCGCGGCCGACGGCGGGACGTTCACGGTCACCTACGGGGAGTTCCTCCGGCGGGTCGGCGCCCTCGCCGGTCGGCTGCGCGGGGCCGGGATACGCCCCGAGGAGTGCGTGCCGGTGGTACTGCCCCGTTCCCTGGAGTTCCTGGTCGCCGTGCACGCGATTCACGCCGCGGGTGGCGCGTACGTGCCGCTCGACCCGCAGCACCCCCGCGAGCGCAACCGGGTCATCCTGACCGACTGCGGGGCGCGGATGGCGATCGGAGCGCCCGAGGAGCTGCTGGATGGCCTGGGCATCCAGGCGGTGCCGGTGCCGGCGGAGGCGGCCGGGGAGGAGGACACCGCGCCGCCGACCACCACCCGCTCGAACGACCTGGCCTACGTCATCTACACCTCCGGCTCCACCGGCGCCCCGAAGGGGGCGATGATCGAACACCGCTCGGTGGTGAACCGGCTGACCTGGATGCAGCGCCGCTACCCGCTGCGGGACGACGACGTCGTACTGCACAAGACCCCCGCCACGTTCGACGTCTCGGTCTGGGAGCTGATGTGGTGGGCGCACACCGGCAGCCGGGTCGCGCTGGCGCCGGTGGACGCCGAGCGTGATCCCCGCGAGCTGGCCGCGGCCATCGCCCGGCACGGCGTCACCGTCGTGCACTTCGTTCCGTCGATGCTCGGTCCCTTCCTGGACCACCTGGCGCAGGACGCCGGGGCCGCCAGGCAGGTGCGCTCGCTGCGCCGGGTGTTCTGCAGTGGCGAGGCGCTCACCCCGGCGCTGGCCGAACGGTTCCGGTCGGTGTTCGCAGCGGCCGGGCAGCCCGGGGTGCAGCTGGTCAACCTGTACGGGCCGACCGAGGCGACGGTCGACGTCTCCTGGTACGACGTGCCGCCCACCGGACCGGTCACCCGCGTGCCCATCGGCCGGCCCATCGACAACGTCGCGCTGCTGGTGCTGGACCCCGCAGGCCGGCGCTGCCCGATCGGAGTGCCGGGCGAGCTGAACATCGCCGGCGTGGGCGTCGGCCGGGGATACCTCGGACAGCCCGCCCGCACCAGCGAGGTCTTCGTGGTCGACGAGTCCCTCCCGGAGCGGCGCCGCTACCGCACCGGTGACATGGCCCGTTGGCTGGCCGACGGCACCCTGGAGTACCTCGGCCGACTCGACGACCAGGTGAAGGTCCGCGGCAACCGGGTGACCCTCGGTGAGGTGGAGAGGGCCCTCACCCGGTGTCCGACGGTGGCGTCCGCCGCAGTGGTCGACGAGCGCACCGACACCGGGACACGCCTGGTCGGGTACGTCGTCCCGACCGGGGAGGCCGCCCCGCAGGATCGGCGGGCGTTCGTGGCGGGCCTGGTCGCCTTCCTCGCCGACCGGCTCCCCTCGTACATGATCCCGGCCGAGTTCGTCCGCCTCGACCGGCTCCCGCTCACCCACAGCGGCAAGGTGGACCGGCGGGCGCTGCCCGCACCGGACCGTTCCACGACCGGCCCGGACGAGCCGGCCAGCCCGATCGAGGCGGAACTGGCCGAGGTCTGGCGCGCGGTGCTTGGGTCCCACAGGTTCGGGGTGCACGACGACTTCTTCACCGTGGGCGGTGACTCCATCCTGGTGCTGCGGCTGCGGACCGAGGCGGAACGACGCGGGCTGCCCTTCGACGTCGAGCGCTTCCACGCCCGCCCCACCATCGCGGGACTCGCCGCCCAGGTCGCCGCCGATGCCCGGCCCGGTACGGCCGACAGGGCGGTGACCGCCCCGTTCGCGCTCGTGCCGCTGATCGACCTGGCGGCCCTGCCGGACGTCGAGGATGCCTTCCCCGCCTCCCGGCTCCAGCTCGGCATGCTGTACCACAGCCTGCAACGGGAGGACTCGCCGCTCTACCACGACGTCTTCCGGTACCGGCTGACCATGCCCTGGCACGAGCCGGCGTTCCGCGACGCGTACCGGCGGCTGGTGCGGCGCCAGCCCGCGCTGCGGGCGAACTTCGATCTCACCGGCCGGTCGACGCCACTGCAACTGGTCTACCACGACATCCCGGACCGGCTGGAGATCGTCGACGCGACCGACGTGGACGTGGACGCGTACCTGGACGAGATGCGCCGGGTCCGGTATCCGTTGGCCGGCGAGGAGGCCGCCCCCGCGGGCCTGCACGCCGTGCGGGTCTTCGTCCGGCCGGACGGCGTCGACCTGGTGATCAGCTTCCACCACGCGATCCTGGACGGCTGGAGCGTCGCCAACCTCGTCCGCGAGCTGCTGCACGACTACCTCTCGCCCGGCGGGGACGAGCCGCCGGCGGGGAGCACGCTGTTGCTCGCCGAGCAGGTACGGGCCGAACGCGAGTCGCTGGACGACGCCGCCTCCCGGACGTTCTGGGCCCGGGCCCTGGCCGGCAGCCGTCCCACCACCATCGAACCGGCACGGCCCCACGTCGGACCGGAGACCGACGACGGTACGCACGACGTGGCGCTGCCCGCCTGGCTGGACCACTGCCTGCGGCGGTTCGTGCGGGAGCGCGGCGTACCGCTGAAGTCGCTGCTGCTGACCGCGCACTGCCTCGCGCTGCGGGCGATGTCCGGGACGGACGACGTCGTCACCGGCTGCGTCACGCACACCCGGCCGGAACGCCCCGACGCCGAGCGCTGCGCCGGACTGTTCCTCAACACCGTCCCGGTACGGCTCGACGGACGCGAGCGCAGCTGGCTCGAGGCGGTGCGCCAGGTGGTCCGCTGGGAGCGTGACGCCTTCCCGTACCGCCGCTTCCCCGTCAGCGAGATGGGCAAGCCCGGGGCTCCGGTCGTCGAGACGGCGTTCAACTTCGTCAACTACCACAGCCTCGAAGACCTGCTGACCGAAGGGCGGGTCACGCTCGTCGACGTCGAGGTGCGCGAGGAGACGAACTTCGCGCTGCTGACGACCGCGCTGGTCGACCCCCGCGACGGCCGGCTCCGACTGCGGCTCAGCGCTGGCGCCACCGGGCTGGTCGGCGCCCAGTGCGCGGAGTTCGGTCGCCTCCTCGTCGGCGTCCTGGCGGAGCTCGTCCGGGATCCGGACGGCGACGTCGACCTGACGGTGCTCCGCGAGCCCGACGTCACCGGGCAGGTCGCGCACGCGGGGACCCGGTACCCGACCCGGCCGGCCCTCGTCGGGCTCGGGCAGCGCTGGGACCACCGCCGGCTGTCGGACACGGCGGACGTCGTGGCGCAGCAGCTCGCCCGTCGGGGCGTGCGGCGCGGTGACCGGGTGGCGGTCCGCCTGAGGCGTTCGGCCGAGGTGGTGGCGGTGGTGCTGGGGGTGATGCGGGCCGGGGCAGCGGTGGTGCCGCTGGACCCGACGTACCCGGCGGCACGCCTCCGCTCGATGATCGACATAGCCGCGCCCCGGTTGACCGTCGCCGAAGCGGCCGACCCGGCGGGCGGTGACGCCACCGATCCCGGCGGGACCACGTCGGTCGAAGCGGCCGCGCTGTTCGTCGCCCCGGACGCCGACGACCCGGTCCCGCTACCCCGGATCCGGCCGGACGACATCGCGTACGTGCTGTTCACCTCCGGCTCCACCGGTGAACCCAAGGGGGTGGCCATGCCGCACCGGGCGTTGGCCAACCTGGTGCGGTGGCAGAACGACAGGACCACGGGCGGGGCCGGGCGGACCACCCTGCAGTACGCGCCGCTCAGCTTCGACGTCGCCTTCCAGGAGATCTTCTCCACGCTGTGCGCGGGCGGGACCCTGCACCTGATCGACGAGGATGTGCACCGGGACGTGGCGGCCCTGCTCCGGGTGATCGACGACGGCGCGGTGGACCGGATCCACCTGCCGTACGTGGCGTTGCAGGCGTTGGCCGAGGTCGCGGCGGGTACCGGCCGGTACCCGGGCGCGCTGCGGACGATCATCTCCTCGGGCGAGCAGCTCCGGGTCACCCCGGAGATCCGGAGCCTGTGCGCCGCCCACCCCGGGATCGTGCTGGAGAACCAGTACGGACCGACCGAGACCCACGTGGTGCTGGCCCACCGCCTGCCGGCGGACGCCGCGGCGTACCCGGCGCTGCCCCCGGTCGGCCGGGCGGTCCCGGGCGCCGTGGTCACCGTCCTGGACGACCGGCTGCGCCCGGTGCCGCCGTACGTGCGGGGCGAGATCTACGTCGAGGGTGCGTGCCTCGCCCAGGGATACGAGCGCCGTCCCGCCCTCACCGCCCAACGGTTCGTCGCCGGGCCGCACGGGCGGGTCCGGTACCGTACCGGCGACCTCGGGATGGTGCTGCCCGACGGCGAGGTGGTGTGCCTGGGCAGGACCGACGGCCAGGTCAAGATACGCGGCCACCGGGTCGAGTGCGCCGAGGTGGAGCTCGCCGTCCTGGAGTTCGCCGCCCGGCACCCCGGGATCGGCCAGGTGGCGGTGCTCCCGCGCGAGCTGGGTGACTCCGACGCGGTGTTGGAGGCGTTCCTGGTGGGCGATCCCCACCTGGTCGACCTCGACGCGCTCCGCGCCGAGCTGCGTCGGGTCCTGCCCGCGTACATGGTTCCCGCCCACTGCCGCTGGGTGGCGGCGCTGCCGCTGACCCCCAGCGGTAAGCGTGACGACGCCGCGCTGCGGGCCCTCGCTCCGCCCGCGTCCCGGGCCACCGGACCGGCCGGGACCGGGCTGGAGCGAGCCGTGGCCGAGCTGCTGGCGGAGTTCGCCGGGGTCGAGTCGCTCGACGTCGACACCGATTTCTTCGATGCCGGTGGCACGTCGATCGGGGCCACCCGCGTCGCGATGACCATCGCCCGGCAGTGGGGGGTGGACCTGCCGCTGCGGACGTTCCTCGCCGCGCCGACCGCGCGGGAGTTGGCTGCGGTGGTCCGCGCCGGCGGCGTCCGCCACGCCTTCGATCCCGTGGTCACCCTGCGGGAACCGGGGGAGGGACCGCCGCTGTTCCTCGTGCACCCGATCGGCGGCACCGTCCTGTGTTACCGGAAGCTGGCCGGCCACCTGCCCGGCAGCCGGGGGGTGTACGGCCTCCAGGCGGCCGGGATCGAGCCGGGCACCACGCCGCTGGCCTCGATGGATTCGCTCGCCGAGGCCTACCTGGCGGCGATCCGGCGGATCCGGCCCGAGGGCCCGCTGCACCTCGCCGGCTGGTCCTTCGGTGGCTACCTGGCGGTGGAGATCGCCCGCCGGCTCGACGAGCCGCAGGTCGCCTCGGTGACGCTGCTGGACACCGTCGCCCTGGCCGACGACGTCCGGCCGGTCATCGACGAGCGGCAGTTGGTCGAGCTGTTCTTCCGCGAACTGCTGTACTCCGCCGGGGAGACCGCGGTGGCGGACCGGCCGGACCTGCCGGACGGGACCCTCGACGAGCTGTTCGGGGCGATGTTCCAGCGCGCCGTCGGCCTGGGGATCCTGCCCGCGGACGGCTCGCCGAGGCTGCTGCGCCGGCTCTACGGGGTGTTCCGGGCGAACTACCGCGCCGCGCTGGACTACCGCCCCGACCGGATACGCCACCCGCTGCGCCTGCTGAAGGCCGCGGAGGAACTGCCCGCGGGCCTGGCCGCCGTGCACCGGACGTTCGGCGGCATGTTCGACAGCGCCAGCAACGGCTGGCAGCGGCTGGCCGACCGGTCGGTGACGACGGTCCCGGTACCGGGCCACCACCTGTCGATGATGGATTCCCCCCAGGTCGAGGTGCTGGCCCAGCGGCTGGGCACGGCCCTCGCCGACGCCGAGGCCGGTGGCGATGCGGCCGCCGACGCCGGCGCCCGGGGAGCCGTGCGATGACCGGCGAGGTGCGTCGACCGCTGAGCCCGATGGAGCGGTGGTACTGGGTCTGTGACCAGGTCTCGCCCCTGAACGTCGTCGCCCGGGTGCGCGTGGCCGGGGCGTACCCGGAGGAGGACCTGGTGCGCGCCGGCGCGTCGCTTGCCCGCGAGCATCCGCTCCTGCGGGTCGCGATCGCCGCCGGGCCGGACGGCGCAGACCCGTGCTTCGTACCCGCCCGGCAGGCCGGGATCCCGGTCCGCACCGTACGGGCCGACCCCGCCGACGGCCGCCGGTGGGAGCGCGAGGTCGACGACGTCGAGCTGGCCACCCCCGTCGACTGGCGGAGCGGACCACTGGCCCGGATCGTCGACGTCGGCCACGCGGTGGGCACCGACCAGGAACATCACGACCTGGTCCTGACGGCGTCCCACGTGATCGCCGACGGGACCACCGCGCTGGAGTTGCTGCGCCGGCTGGTGGAGCTGACCGCCGGTGGGGCACCGCGACCACGACGGCCGCTGCCGGCGCCGGAGGCGCTGCTGCCCCGGCGGGTCGCCGGGCTGCCCCGGGCCGCACACCTGGTCGCGGCGGTGCTCGCCGACGGCGCGGTCACGGCCGTCGCCCGGCCCCGCCGGCTGACCCCGCAGACGCCGGTGCCCGTCGACCGCAGGCGGAGCCGGCTGCTGCGCCGGGAGCTGACCGCGGACCAGCTCGACGCGCTGGTCAGCCGGTGCTCGAGGGAGGGCGTGACCGTGCACACCGCGCTGGCCGCGGCGATGGCAGCGGGGGTGGCGGAGGTCGCGTCGCCGGGGTGGACGGGACGGATCTGCGTCGGCTCGCCGGTCGACTTCCGCACCGAACTGCATCCCCCGGTGACCCGGGAGGACGCCGGCGCGTACGTCGCCACCGTGCCGTCGTACGTGCGGGTCGGCCCCTCCGTCGACCTGTGGACGGCCGCCCGGGGCGCGTCGCGGGACCTGCGCCGCCGACGACGGTGGCGGCAGCACCTGGCGCTGGTCTCCCTGCTGCGGCGGATGTCGCCCCCGTCGGTGGCACGCAGCGCCCGGGCGGTCGCCGTGGTCGACCGGATGGGGCCGGGCAACGTCTGCCTGTCCAACCTCGGCCGCGTCGACCTGCCCGACCGGGTCGGTGGCTGGGGGCTCTCCGGGGCGCAGTTCGTCGCCGGCATCTCGGTCAGTGGTCAGGTGGTCGCCGCGGTGAACACCAGCCACGGGAAATTGCACTGGAACTTCACGTACATCGACGGAGCGGTGAGTCCCGAGCGCGCCGGGCAGATCGCGGACGCGGCCGTCCGGGCCCTGCTGTCGGGCCTGCACGACGCGACGCCGGCCGGCACTGCGACGAAAGGTTGAACATGGGAAACGATCTGGGTGCGGTCCTCGTCACGGGCGCCTCGTCCGGGCTGGGCGAGACGACCGCGCGGAACCTGGCCGCCACCGGCTTCACCGTGTACGCCGGGGTGCGGTCGACGGAGAGCGCCGCGCGGCTGACCAGCGCCACACCGGAGATCCGACCGCTGATCCTCGACGTCACCTGCGCCGAGTCCATCAGGGAGGCGGGCCGCCAGGTACGCGAGTGGACCGGCGACGCCAGCCTGCACGGCCTGGTTAACAACGCCGGGATCTGCGTGTCGGCGCCCCTGGAGTGCCTGCCGGTCGAGGAGTTGCGGGCCGAGCTGGAGGTGAACCTGGTCGGCGCGGTGGCGGTGACGCAGGAGTTCCTGCCGATGCTGCGCGCCCGGCCGGCCGCCGCCCCGACCGGCCCGGTCGGGCGGATCGTCAACGTCAGCTCGGGCATCGGTCGGGTCGCCGCCCCCTTCCTCGGCGCCTATGCCGCCTCCCAGTTCGCCAAGGAGGGATTGTCCGACGCGTTGCGCCGGGAACTCGCCCCGCTCGGGGTCAGCGTCTCGGTGGTCGAACCGGGCGCCATCATGACGCCGATCTGGTCCAAGGTGGCCTCGACCGCGCACCGGGTGGTGGACGAGGCCCCCGACGAGGTCACCGAGTGGTACCGGGAACGGTTCGACCGCTTCCTCGCGCTGAACGCGCAGCGGGCCCGGCAGAGCCGTACCCGACCGGAGGCCGTGGCCCGGGCCATCGGCCACGCGATGACCGTCCGACGCCCGCGGACGCGCTACCGCGTCGGACCGGACTCGTGGGCCGCCTCGGTGGCGGCGCGGCTGCTGCCCGACCGGATGCTCGACGCGGTGATCGGCCGCCAGTTCCCGACGACCGGACCCGACGGCGACGGCACCGGCCCGGCCGCGGACGGCCGGCGGCGCGAGTCCGTGCGATGAAGGTCCTGGTCGTCGGCGCCGGTGTGGCCGGCCTGACCACCGCGATCGCCCTCCGCCGCCGGGGCGTCGAGGTGGAGGTGTTCGACGCCGACCCGAAGGCCCGTACCTCCGGTGGCGGGCTGGGCATCGCCAGCAACGCCACCAAGGTGCTCCGTGCCCTGGACGTCGACCTGGTGGCGGCCGGGGTCGGCCGGGTGTGCGAACGGTTCGACCTGTGCACCCCCACCGGCAGGCCGTTGCGGGAACTGCCGTTGCGGTCCATCGCCGAGGAGCTGGGGTCGCCGGTGGTGAACGTGCGCCGCAACGACCTGGTGACGCTGCTGCGCGACTCGCTGGCCGGCACGCCGATCCACCACGGCGCGGCGGTGACGCGCTACGACCACGTCGACGGCGGCGTGTCGGTCACCTGCGCGGACGGCCGGAGCGCGACCGGCGACGTGCTGGTCGGCGCGGACGGGATCCGGTCGGTGGTCCGCGCCCGGATCGCCGGCCCGCAGCAGCTCACCGAGCACGGTTACGTCTGCTGGATCGCCACCGTGCCGTTCGACCACCCCCGGCTACGGCCGGGCGGCGCGCGGCACTACTGGGGCCGGGGGCAGCGGTTCGGCCTGATCGACGTCGGGGGTGGTCACGCGTACTGGTGGGGCACGAGGAACGTCCGCCCGGACGACGTGCGGCTGCGCCAGGGGAGCAAGGAAGAGATCCTGCGCTGCTTCGCGGGCTGGGCGGACGAGGTGCGCCAGGCCGTCTCGCTCACCCCCCAGGCCGACATCGTCAGCGTGCCCGCCCAGGATCGCCCCTTCCTCGAATCGTGGGGCGACGGACCGACGACCCTCGTCGGGGACGCGGCCCACCCGATGCTGACCAGCCTGAGTCAGGGTGCCGGCTCGGCGATCGAGGACGGTCACGCGCTGGCCCACCATCTCACCGTCGGCGACGACATCGTGACGAGTCTCCGCCGCTACGAGCGGAGCCGCCGCGAGCGCACCCGATGGCTGGTCTCGGCGTCCCGCCGGCTGAGCCGGATGGAGCAGATCGAGCACCCGGTCGCGGTGGGGCTGCGCGACCTCGCCCTGCGCTGGCTGCCGATGTCCGTCGTCCGCCGCCAGAACCTGGCTCCCATGCGCTACGAACTGCCGGCCACGCCGGCGCCCGTCACCCGAACGCAGCACGGAACAGGAGGAGTGTCATGACCGAAACGGCAGCCACGACGTCCGAGGGGTCGGCCCGCAAGAGCGGCCCGCTGCCGGTGGTCTGGGACATGCGGACGGGCGTCCGGGCCTGGTGGACGCCGGACAAGCCGCCGCCGGGCGCCAACGACCCGACCTTCCGGCCCACCCCCGAGCACCCCCGGCCGGTGCTGCTGCTGCACGCGTTCATGTCCAACCAGTCGTTCAACTTCCAGGCGGGCGCGCCCTTCCTGCGCAACCACGGATACTGCGTGTTCACCTTCAACTGGGGCAAGCCGCAGTGGTCGGGGCCGTTCAGCGTGCCGTTCCACGGCAACGCCGACCTGCGGCACAGCGGCCAGCAACTGGCCGCCGAGGTGGAGCGGATCAAGAAGCTCACCGGCGTTCCCAAGATCGACCTGGTCGGGCATTCCGGCGGCGGCGGGCTGCTGATGCAGTACTACCTCAATGTCCTGGAGGGCTACCCCAACGTCGAGAAGGCCGTCTCGATCGCGCCGTCCAACCACGGCGTCTCGTTCAGCACCATGACCTACGTGATGCGCAACGCGTTCCCGTTGTCGTACCACCTGATGGCCCGCAAGCTCTTCCCGCTCTGCGACCAGGGCGCGCCGGACTCGGAGATGATCGAGCTCATCTACGGCAAGGGGGACACCCGCCCCGGGCCGCAGTACACGGTGATCATGACGGAGCACGACCAGATCGTCACGCCGTACCACAAGGCGTTCCTCCACGGCGACAACGTCACCAACATCCTCCTGCAGGACGGCTGCCCCGAGGACCTGTGCGAACACGCCGGCATCATCTACAACGAGCGCGCCTGGCTGCACGTGCTCAACGCGCTCGACCCCGACAACGCCAAGCCCGTCCCACGATTCCGCGTCGACCCCTATTTCCCGGGCTGGAAGTGAACTCGAAGGAGCGGAGCACCACCATGGACGACGGCAGCACCTCCACCCGGACGTACGCCCGCCAACGGCTGCACGGTTGGCGACCGGACATCCACCACCCGGTACCGGGGCCCGGCGAGTCCCTGCCGCCGGGACCGGGCACCGCCAGCGCGGTGCAGTCCCTGCGCGTCTGGGGTGGTCGCAACACCTACTTCCCCCGCATGCAGCGCCGGTACGGGGACACCTTCCTGTTGCGGATCACGCCGGTGGGCAAGGTCGTCATCGTCTGCGGGCTGGAGGACGTCCGCAAGGTCGCCCTCGGCGCCCCCGCCGTCTTTCCCATCGGGGAGAACAACTCGCTGTTCGACGGGGTGATCGGCCGGCGGAACGTGCTGGCCCTCGACGGGGCAGAGCACCGCGCCGAGCGGCGGCGGATGATGCCGCCCTTCCACAGCGAGCGGGTCGCCGGGGTGATCTCGCAGATGAGGGAGACGACGGCCGACGAGGTCGCGAAGTGGCCGGTGGGCCGCACCTTCTCGCTGCTGGACCGGATGCGCGAACTCACCCTCCGGGTGATCACCCGGGTGGTCCTCGGAGTCGAGGACCCACAACGGGCCGACCAGTTCGTCGTCGCGCTGCGCCGGGTGGTGGACATCGGGACGCTGGACATGCTCATGTGGATCTGGCCGAAGCTGGCCGGGTTCGGCCCGTGGCGGCGGGCCGTGCAGGGGCTGGACCACGCCGACGACCTGCTCTGTGAGGAGATCGACCGGCACCGCCGCGACCCGGGGCGGCGGCAGCGCCGGGACGTGCTGTCCATGCTGCTCGACGGCGATCCCGACGACGAGCTGGTCCGGGTCGAGCTGGTCACCATGCTGGCCGGCGGGCACGAGACCACCGCGGTGTCCGCGGCGTGGATGTTCGAGCGGCTGCTGCGCCACCCGGCCGCCCTGGCCAGGGTGAGGGCCGGGCTGTCGGAGGAGAAGGACGAGTACCGCACCGCGGTGGTCAACGAGACGCTGCGGTTGCGCCCGACCTGCTACAACGTGGGCCGCCGGACCACCGAGCCGGTGGAACTGGGCGGTTACCGGGTGCCGGCGGGGACGTTCGTCTGGGCGTCGATCGGCGCCATCCACAGCGACCCCCGCTACTGGGGGGCGGACGCGGCGGCCTTCCGGCCCGAACGCTGGCTGGAACCTGACCCGCCGACCCGGGCGTTCCTGCCGTGGGGCGGCGGCGCGCACCGTTGCCTGGGCGCGATCTTCGCGCAGGCCGAGCTGGAGAACATCCTGCGTACCGTGCTACTCCACGTCGAGCTGAGCCCGGACCGGATGGCCGACGAGCAGATGACGATGCGCAACATCGTCCCGGTGCCCCGGCGCGGGGTGCGGGTACGGATCGACCGCCGGATCCGGGGGTGAACTGGCCGTGAGCCCGTTCGAAGATCCCGAGGGTGTCTTCCAGGTGCTGGTCAACGACGAGCAGCAGCACTCGCTGTGGCCCAGCGCGATCCCCGTGCCGACGGGCTGGCGGGTGGTCCACGGCGACGACTCCCGGGCGGCGTGCCTGGCGTACATCCAGCGGTCCTGGACCGACATGCGCCCGCTCGGCGCCCGCGACTGACCGCGCCGAGCTACCGTACGTCGGTCGAGTCCAACCACGTCGTGCGCCGACCTGCCCGCGGCGGCTCCGGCGCGGCGTCGACACCAGTGTCGAAACGCAGAAGGCCTCGCTTCGGCGGGGCCTTCTGCGTTTCGACAGACCGACCGGTTGGTGCTGCCTCACCACCTGACGACATCCCACGGTGCAGGTCAGCGCGGTTCTGTCAGCAGGCTCGCGACCCGGACCCACTCACGAGAACCGGCGGGCGCGGGTGATCCCGGAGCCGGCGCTGCCTGGATCAGCAGGGCTTGATGTTCCGCACCGGGAGCCAGTCGACGCCTGTCGCCTGGCTGGAGGGCGCGGCCGGCATGGTCCACGTGGACCCGATGGTGAACGTCAGGAGGGGACGGGTGCCCGTGGTCTGGTTGTTCACCCACGAGCCCGTGGTGACCCACGGGATGGCGTTGTACCTGCCGCAGATGGTCATGAAGATCGCATCGCCGGTCTGCCACTGGGTGCTGTACGCGCAGAAGTACAGGGAGGGGCAGGGCACGGCCGCGAGGCCGAACGGGTGCGCCTCGCCGGGCACGGCGACGTGCAGGTCGGCGCCCCTGAGCGCGATCGTGTTGAAGTCCGCCTGGGCAGCCTCCGCGCCGAGCTTGGCCAGATAGGTGTCGACCTTCCCCTGCAGGGCGCTCGCCTGTTCGGCGGTCAGGCCGGCCGCCCGGGCCTATGTCTGTCGGATCAACGATTTGTGGTGGCTCTGCTCCAAATGACACGAAAGCGACTCGTCCGGACTCCAGTTGCTGTCGCCGCGGTTGGCTCAGCAGCGCCCCGCAGCACAGATCGCCACCCTGCCCGCTGAAGGCGATGCCGTCCGAGCACGTCGACTCGGCGCCCGGCTCGCACCCGGCCGAGGCCAGACCACCGCGGCGAGGCCGCCGAAGGCGGCCTCGCCGACAGGTCACGGCTTGTCGATCAGCTTGGCCAGTGCGTCGTCGCCCTGCGCGATGACCGGGCCGCCGGCGCCGGGATAGGTGACCACCATGATCCGGCGGCAGCCGTCGAGTTCGACGTACGTCTGCGGGTCACCGCCCGTCACCGACCGCAGCAACGCAAAGCGGCTGGCGTGTGCGCTGCAGGGCTCGGCCGGTCCGGCAGCCTTGAGGACCTTCTCGATCGCCGTCCGGCGGTCCGCCTCCAGCACCGTCCCGTGCACGAAGTTGCCGGTCTCGCTCTTCGACACCTCATAGACGCACAGCCGGACCTGCTGCCGGGCGGGGAACGGCTCCGGCAGGGCACCGGTGCGGGGGCCGGGCTTCCTCGTCGTCTCCACCGACACGACGTCCTTCCAGCTCTGGCTGCAACCGGCCGCAGCGGCTTCGGCGGACTCGATCTCGGCAACCGGCCGGGTCGCCACGGTGGTCAACTCCAGTGCGGCGAGGGCCTCACGTACCTCGGGCCGCAGTTTTCCGCACGCACCGACCGGAATCCTGGGCCGCATCCACCGGCCGTCGGCGTCGACGACCGCCAGCCATGGCAGCATCGGCATCTCCAAGGTGCAGCTCCGGGCTGTGCTCGACTCGTCCGGCAGGCGGAGCGCGATGACGAGGGCGGCAACGTCATCGCCACGACGTTCCGTCAGCACCAGGTCCTCGCCCCCGTCAGCGCGTCGCTGCGGCTCTCGTTCGCAGATGACAACCCCGGTTGGGGCGAAGTCACCGTCCAGGCGGGGCAGGGCGGCCGCATCATCCTCCGGGGTCATGAAGCCGAGCCTGGCCATCCCCGGTGCCGCCTCGGCGCACGACGTCCAGCGCCCTTCTCCGCCGGAGCCGCCCGCCGTTCGGAGTGGAGGGGCGTGGTTGCCGGTGCTCATCTGCACCCCTCCGACGCCGAGCGCAACAACCATGGCCACGGCGAGCGCGCTGCTTCCGATCAGGCGCTGCCGGCGCCGGCGGACCCGCGCCGCCACCGCGCCAACCCGATCCATCGGCGGCGTCAGCCGGGGAACAGCCTCGGTCAGCAGGCGCTTGATGTCCTCATCTTCATGCCTCATTTCGTGACCTCCAGGTGGCAGGCATCTCAAGGTGCGGATCGGTACGCAGAATCCGTAGGGCACGGAAGGCCTGCACCTTGACCGTGTTGTGCGAGCAGCCGAGCACTTCCGCTGTCCGCTGGACCGTCAGGTCCTCGATGTAGCGGAGCACCACGATCGCCCGCTGCTGGCGGCTGAGCCTGGCCAAAGCGCGGCGTACCGCGTCCCGGTTGGCGGACTCCGCGGCTATGTCGCCGTGTTCGGACTTGTCCGGTGGCTGGCTTGAAATCTCGCTGCGCCAGCGCCGCCGCCACCAGGACACATACGTGGTGAACAACGCCTTGCGCGCGTACGCCTCGGGATGCCCGACCGTCTTGATCGTGGCCCAACGACCCCAGAGGTCTGCCAGGACCGTCTGTAACAGGTCCTCGGCCCGCCCGGCGTCACCGGTGAGCAGCCAGGCCGAACGCAGCAGCGCATCCGAGCGCGCCGCCACGAACTCGGCGAAGCCGTCCGGCGGTGTCAGTTCCCGGGGCCGTCGCATGTGCATATGCACCTCCCACCACATGAACGCGCTGGAGGGACGGTGAGGTTAACGCACGAGCAGATCAGATCTGCCCCTTTTCTGGGTGCTGGTCGGAGTGGGGCTGGCAGGCTGGTACCTCTCGCGATACGCCGCTGGCAGCTACAACCGGCTGACACCGAAGGTCCGCTATCGGACAGTGGTGGCTCGGGCCAAGGCCACGCTGGCCGAACCCATCCAACCCGACCTGCGTTCCCGCGAGGCGATGCGTATCAAATTGGTGCGGGTGAACCGCATTGGTTGTCGGCTTGCCACCTTCGACGACGGCGGTTGGCGGGCCGCACTCGGCCGGGAACGCCGGTGGCTGGTCGTCGTCACTTCCCTGGCCCTCGTGCCGCCGGTGTCGCTGGTGGTGTTCTGCATCTACCGGATGGCGACGGGCGTCCCGGCCGGACGGCTGGCTCCGAGCCTCTTGATCGGGGTGGGCACTGCCGCGTGCCTGCTGCTCGCGACGGCAAGTCGCCGACACCGGATCCGCACCGAACGTCACGAGCTTGGTCGGGAACTCCAGCAGAGCACACGCGACCTTCTCCGCAACCTCGTTGATCCGACAGCCTGGACGCCAGTACCGGCAGAGGTGATTGACGAGGTCGGTGTCGCGTTGCGGCGTACCCCCGGCTGGCATTCGCGTGCGGTTGCCCGCAGGCTGCGCGTGGACGGACCGGGTTCCACCGGTGGCCGCGACAGCTCCTCATCGCCCACGCCTGTCACGCAGGGTTAGGGAGCATCACTCTGCGAAATGGTTCTCTCATCGCGCCACGTACGGGGGGCGACGCCGAGGAAGGTCTCGGTTCGTTACGCTGCCCGAATGGCAGCGTGTCTCGAGCTGGCCAGGCCGCTCCCCCACGCGGGGTCCGGTCACGGTCTCTCCGGGGCAACCCCGGGGACGCGACACTCACCTCGGCACCACACCACAGGTGCGTCGGCACGCTCCGCGAGCCTGTGCACCCGCACGACCGGGCATCGTCGGGACACGCCGCCATCCATACCGGCCCGCCCGTGACCACCGTCCACGCCCTCGCCACCGCACTCGCCGACGCGTTCCTCGCCAGCGAAAACTGGCGCCGCACCGATCTCGTCGACCGCGGCGGCCTCGTCCTCGGCGTCCGACGCCGATGGCTGTGGCCGGTCACCGACGCCGTTCTGGTCGCCTACCCCCACCCACCTACCGACCGGCCACGCGAACTGGCCGACTTCCTGACCACCCTCGACCCGCTACACGCAGCAGTCGTCGCCGCCCGCCAGCACGACCGGCCGATCGTCATCCGGAGCCGGCCCGTGACGCCGACCCGCACCGTCCGCCGCCCCTGGCACACCCCGGTCGTCGACGATGTCGGCGCCCTGGCCTCGATGCTCGGTCTGAGCGTCGAGCACCTCGACTGGTACGCCGACCGACGCGCCATGAACCGCTGCGCCACCGACCAGCGCCTGCACCACTACCGCGGCCGGCTGATCGAGGCGCCCAAGTCCCGGCTCCGTGCCCTGCAACGCCGGCTTCTCGCCGAGGTCCTCGGCCCCATCCCGGTCCACCCCGCCGCCCACGGCTTCGTACCCGGCCGCTCCGCATACACCTTCGCCGCTCCCCACACCGCACAGCCGGTCGTCGTCCGAATCGACCTGCTCGCCTTCTTTGCCCATGTCCCCGGCACACGCGCCTACGGACTGTTCCGCACCGCCGGCTACCCCGAACCCGTCGCCCACACCCTCACCGGCCTGTGCACCACCCGCACCCCGCACCCGGTACTCCGCCAGGCACCCACCGACCTGCCGCACCGGGCGACGCGGCTCGCGGCGCTGCGCACCAGCCACCTCCCCCAGGGGGCACCCACCTCCCCCGCGCTGGCCAACCTTTGCGCCTACCGGCTCGACCGCCGCCTCACCGGCCTCGCCGACGCCTACGAGATCACCTACACCCGGTACGCCGACGACCTCGCCTTCTCTGGCGACCTCCCCACCCGCCGGGCCCGCAACCTGATCGCCGCCGTCACCGACATCGCCCGCGACGAGGGCTTCCGCATCCACCCGGACAAGACCCGCGTCCGTGGGAGCGCCGATCGGCAACTCCTCGCCGGACTCGTCGTCAACCAACACCCCGCCACACCCCGCGAGGAGTACGACCAGCTCCGCGCCGTCCTCCACAACGCCACCCGCACCGGCATCGACGCGCAGAACCGGACCGGCCACCCCGCCTTCGCCGAACACCTCGCCGGACGCGTCACCTGGATCGGCCAGCGCCACCCCGCCCGCGCCGCCAAACTCGCCACGCTGCTGACCAAAGCACTCGCCCGCAGCGACGTTGAGAAGGCGGGCGGGTGCTCGGCGGCAGCCACCTGAGGCGATTCGGCGCCGTCCTCTCGTTCACCACCGCGACCGCGCTCGCTGGCATCTGGACGGCAGCCGAACACATCGCTGGGCAGGCGTCCTGGGCCGTACCGACCTTCGGAGCGTTCGCGGCCACCGGCATCGTCGTCTGGATGGCGTGGCAGCCTGCCGCCGTCGTGCACTCCTTCGCCCCGCTCCGGTGGGCCCGGGTGACCATCGGCCTGGCCCTGCTGCGGTCCGGCCGTGGGCCGGACCGCCCGTCGGTTGGTCAGGCGCGGGTACGCTGCCGCACCCGGGTTGAGACGACCGCGCCGACTACCATGAGGACCGCGACGACCAGGGACGGCAGGGCGTCGGGCCGGTGCAGCAGTTCCACCGTCGACCCGGCGTTGCCCAGTTGGTAGAGCGTGCCCAGCAGGAGGGTGGGAGCGACGGCAATCAGCAGTCGCTGGTCGGCCGTCGCCACCCACAGGAAGGCAGCTGCCCCGGCGATCACCATGGTGGCGGCAACGATCTGCGAGCTCATGTCGACGCGGCGGAAGCCTTCCGCAGGGATCAGATGCAGGGCGAGTATGCCGGCGGTGACCAGAACGGCGTTGGCCCGGGGCGCCGGCGGCACGTCCGACGGACGCCGCAGGCCCACCATGATCAAAGGCGCGGCGACAACCGGTGCCCACCACTGCGGCAGGCCGTTGAGGAACAGGTACGGGGAGATTGCGGTCGGCACCACCACCGCAGCTACCACCAGGACGGCAGCGGTGCGGGTATGGCCCGCGACGAGCGCCACCAGCGCCGCGATCATCATGACCGCGTAGACGCCGTGGTCCCGCAGGACGGCCAGGGGGTCCAGGAATCCGCCGAACTGGAACGCCTCGACGAGGTCGTCCAGGCCCATGAGCGCACCCAGCGCCAGCACCGCCATGGCACCCAGGTGGATGCCCTGCCAGATCAGCACGGCGGTGGGACGGGCCGCGGTGCTGCCACCGTGCACCTGCAGGGCGCCCCGGATCAGCGAGGCCGCCTCCCGGACGCTGGGCCAGCGGCGGGTGGTCGGTTCCTCGCCGATCAACGTGTCGATCAGTTCGTCGGCACGTTCGCGGCGATAACCGGCCGGATAGGCCCGCAGCAGCATGCGGTAACGCTTCTCCAGAACATCAGAACTCATGCTGGTCTGATCCTCGCGATAGAAGGTTGATGGGCGCTTCCCTGCGGGAAGCTGCGGTGTGGCAGGCGATCCATGACCACCCGGGCGGCCCGGGCGAGCCGGTCGGCTTCCTCGGCGAGTACGCGGTAGCCCTCGTCGGTGAGCCGGTAGTAGCGGCGGGCACGCCCGTTGACGATCTCTTCACCGTCGGCGGTGATGAGTCCCTCGCCGAGCAGCCGATCGATCACCGAGTACAGCGAGCCGGCAGCGAGTGTCACCCGCTCGTCGGACAGCTCGGTCACCCGCTTGATCACGGCATACCCGTGGAGAGGGCCACCGAGCAGGGCAGCAAGGACGAAGTACGACGGTTCCCGCAGCGCGGGACGCGAAGTCGATCGCATGGCGCCGAATATACAAGCAACATGAGTATCTAGCCAAGATGACCGTCTGCCCTGGCCGACTCACCTGAACGTCCCCAATAGACGGCGCACTCCGGACGTCCGGCCGGGCGAGGGCTCGACGACCGGGTACTCGCGGGACAAGTTCCCGCACCGGATCAGCATCAGTAGCACCTGAAACACCCGCGAGCAGGTAGAGGCTCACCGAGCCACGCAGGGCCGCCGGCTACACGCAAGAGACGCTGGCGCCGCTGACGCACAGCGACAACGGAGCACCATCGGGGCACCAGACTTAAAATTGGGAAGGTCCGTCCCAAGGCGCAGAAGCAATCAAGGCTGTGACCGGCGTTTCCGCTGGTCACAGCCTTGATCGTGAAGTGCGCCCGAAGGGACTCGAACCCCTAACCTTCTGATCCGTAGTCCGAACCCGTTAGATGATCTCTACGCTGCGTAAGGGCAGCTTCGCGCGTGCTGCTGTGTGCTTATGCGTGCCGAAACAGGCGGCTGAGTGTCTGCTGGTCAGGGCGGTGCCGCGAGCAGGTGCGACATCCCGCAGGCGGCTGTCGGGCCCTTGCAGGACGTGCTGTGCTGTTCCTGTTCCGAGCGTGCTGGCCAAGTCCCGAACATCCGAGCACCACCGGAGCACCATCACGGCTGGTGACCATCGACGTCGTCGCGCCTGGCGGGCACCGTCGTCGTCTGCCGCCAAGGACCCTCGCTGGTCGTCGCCGCGAGCGCGTGTCGACCGAGGACGGCAGCGCTCACCGAGCGTCCGTGAGACTTAGGATTCAAAGGTAGGCGGCATGCCCGGCGGGAGTTCGCGCAGGCCGTCGGCCCAATTCTTAAGTCGGGAGCGCCGGTCAGGTCCTTGTCGGTCAGGTCGCGCTCGCCGGCGACGAGTACAGATCTTGAAAGGCCAGGTTCGTCTGATGTGGATGGCGTTGCTGGTGTGACGGTTGTGGTGTCGGGTAGATCGGCGGTATGAGGTATCC
>NZ_JBAKHL010000106.1:0-15501 GCF_036902715.1 Micromonospora sp. CPCC 205546 | reverse complement strand
TGTGGAACGCGTGACTCACCGTCAACCGGCGCGTCCGCGCGCCCCGGTCCCGCCAGACCCGCTCCACCTCGTCCAAGGCGTCGACAGCACCCGACACCACGACCGACGTCGGACCATTGACCGCCGCGATCCCGACCCGGTCGCCCAGCCCGGCGAGAGACTCCACCACCGCAGCCTCGTCCGCCGCCACCGCCAACATCCCGCCACCGGCCGGCAGCGCCTGCATCAACCGACCCCGCGCCGCCACGAGGGCACACGCGTCCGCCAGCGACAGCACGCCCGCGACGTGCGCCGCCGTCACCTCGCCGATCGAGTGACCGGCCAGCGCGTCGGGCACGATCCCGAACGACTCCACGAGACGGAACAACGCCACCTCGACCGCGAACAGCCCGGCCTGCGTGAAGACGGTCTGATCCAACAGCTGCGCCTCGGCACTGCCCGCCTCCGCGAACAACACCTCCCGCAGCGGACGCGGCAGCAGCGCGTCGAGGTGACCGCACACCTCGTCCAGCGCGGTCGCGAAGACCGGGAACAGGGCAGACAACTCCCGACCCATGCCCGCGCGCTGCGCACCCTGACCCGAGAAGAGCAGCGCGAGCTGACCGCGCGCGGTGGCGGCACCGGTCACGACCGCTCCGGAGGGCTCGCCCGCGTCGAGGGCCCGCAGCGCGGAGAGCAGGTCGTCGCGGTCGGTCACCACGGCGACGGCGCGCTGCTCCAGCGCGGGCCGGGTGGTGACGGAGGACCAGGCCACGTCCAGCGGACGCATGGCCTCGTCGGCCGCGAGCCAGCGCGCCCACCGGCCCGCCTGGCCGGCCAGGGCCGCGTCGGAACGCGCGGAGAGCAGCACCGGCACCACCGGCGGCACGTCACGGGCGACGATCTCACCCTCGACCGCCTCGGCGGGCGGCTGCTCGATGATCACGTGCGCGTTGGTGCCGGAGATCCCGAACGACGACACCGCCGCCCGACGCGGCCGGTCCACCTGCGGCCACGGGGTGGGCTCGGTGGCCAGAGCTACCGCCCCGGCCGTCCAGTCGATGTGCGGGGACGGCTCGTCGACGTGCAGGGTCGGCGGGACGAGGCCGTGCCGCATGGCCAGCACCATCTTGATCACGCCGGCCACGCCGGCGGCGGCCTGGGTGTGCCCGATGTTCGACTTCACCGACCCGAGCAGCAGCGGCCGGTCCTGCGGACGCTCCTGCCCGTACGTCGCCAGCAGCGCCTGCGCCTCGATCGGATCGCCCAACGTGGTGCCGGTGCCGTGCGCCTCGACGGCGTCCACGTCGGCCGGGGTGAGCCGCGCGTTCGCCAGCGCCTGCCGGATCACCCGCTGCTGCGAGGGGCCGTTCGGCGCGGTCAGACCGTTCGACGCGCCGTCCTGGTTCACGGCCGTGCCGCGTACCACGGCATAGATCTTCCGGCCCTCGCGCTGGGCGTCGGAGAGGCGCTGCACCAGTAGCACGCCGACGCCCTCGGACCAGCCGGTGCCGTCCGCCGACGCCGCGAACGACTTGCAGCGGCCGTCCTGCGACAGGCCCCGCTGCCGCGAGAACTCGATGAACGTGCCCGGGGTCGCCATCACCGTCACACCACCGGCGAGCGCGAGATCGCACTCACCGCTGCGCAGGGCCTGCGCGGCCAGGTGCAGCGCCACCAGCGACGACGAGCAGGCCGTGTCCACGGTCACCGCCGGGCCCTCCAGCCCGAACGTGTACGCCACCCGACCCGACAGCACGCTGCCCGACGTGCCCGTGCCGACGTATCCCTCCACCTCGGTCGGCAGGTCCATCAGCCGGGAGGCGTAGTCGTGGTACATGACGCCGGCGAAGACACCGGTCCGGCTGCCCCGCAACCGCTGCGGATCCAGACCCGCCGACTCGAACGACTCCCACGACGCCTCCAGCAGCAACCGCTGCTGCGGATCCATCGCCAGGGCCTCACGCGGCGAGATGCCGAAGAAGGCCGGGTCGAACTCGGCCGCCCCGTAGAGGAAACCACCGTGCCGGGTGTACGACGTGCCGCTGCGGTCCGGGTCCGGGTCGAACAGCGACTCCAGGTCCCAGCCCCGATCCGCCGGGAACTCGGAGATACCGTCACCGCCGCCGGCCAGCAACTCCCACAGTTCGTCGGGAGACTCCACGCCGCCCGGGTAGCGGCAGGCCATGCCGACGATCGCGATCGGGTCGTCGGTGCCGACGACCGTACCGGCGACCGGGCCGGCGGTCGACCCACGAACGCCGGCCAACTCCGACCACAGGTGCTCGGCGAGCACGGCCGGGGTCGGGTAGTCGAACACCAGCGTCGAGGCCAGCCGCAGCCCGGTGGCCGCGTTCAACCGGTTACGCAGGTCCACCGCCGTCAGCGAGTCGAAGCCCAACTCCCGGAACGCACGGTCCGCCGGCACCGACTCCGCGCCACCGTGCCCCAACACCTGCGCCACCAGCCCGCGCACCAGCACGTCGACCTGGGCCCGGCCCTCGCCCTCGGTCAGCCCGGCGAGCCGGTCGGCCCAGCCGCCACCGCCCTGCCCCGCCTGGCGGCGGGTGCTGGTCACGCCGATCAGGGTGCGCAGCACGGCCGGCACGGGGCCACCGGAGGTCGCCGCCCGCAGCGCGGGGACGTCGATCACGGCCGGCACCAGCGCCGCCCGGTCGGCGCCCAGGGCGGCGTCGAACAACTCCAACCCGACCTCGGCGCTCATCGGCGTCAGACCCGCCCGGGTCGAGCGCGCCCGGTCCGCGTCGTCGAGGGACGCCGCCATGCCGGGGGTGTCCCACATGCCCCACGCCAGGCTCACCGCCGGCAGACCCAACTGCCGCCGGTACACGGCCAGGGCGTCCAGGAACGCGTTACCCGCCGCGTACGCCGACTGACCCGGCGAACCCAACACCCCCGCCACCGACGAGAACACCACGAACAGGTCCAGGTCCAGGCCCGCCGTCGCCTCGTGCAGGAACCAGCCCGCCGACACCTTCGGCGCCAGCACCCCGGCAAGACGCTCGGCGGTCAGCCCCTCCACGACACCGTCGTCGAGGACACCGGCGGTGTGCACCACACCCGCCAACCGGCCCTCGGCTGCGATCTCGGCGACCAGCGCGCCGACCTGGTCCCGGTCCGTCACGTCACACGCCGCCACCCGCACCGACGCGCCCAGCGCGGTCAGGCGCTCCGAAAGCTCACCCGCACCCGCGGCCTCCGGGCCACGCCGCGAGACGAGCACCAGGGAGCGCACGCCGTGCACCGACACCAGGTGCTCCGCCACGAGCGCGCCCAGCGCACCCGTACCGCCGGTAACCAGCACGGCGCCGTCACCCAGAGCGGGCGTCTCCGCCGCCGTGAAGCCGGCCCGGACCAGGCGCGGCGAGTACACGCCGCCGCTGCGGACGGCCAGCTGGCCGCCGGTCGCGGCCGGGTCCCGCAGGACGCCGTCCAGCAGGTCCACCAGCACGGAGTCCGGGTCGCCGTCGACGTCCGCGAGGACGATGCGGCCCGGGTGCTCCGACTGCGCCGACCGCAGCAGACCCCACACCGCCGCACCCGCCAGGTCGACCATCCGGTCCTCGTCCCCGACGGACACGGCGCCCCGGGTCACCACGACGAGCCGCGAGTCCGCCAGGGCTTCCGCCGCCAGCCAGGACTGGACGGTCGCCAGCACGTCCGAGGTCACCGCGCGGACCGACTCCGGCGTCCCCGCCACCGGCCCGGGCGTCGGGAACACCGGCAGCAGCAGCGTCCTGGGGACGGACTGCTCCCCCGCAACCGTCGCCACGTCGGGGTACGCGACCAGCCCGACCCGTGCCGCCAGCTCGGCCGGCACCTCCCGGGAGCCCGTCAGCAGCGCCCACCCGGAGTGGTCCCCGGCGGGGGTCGCCTGCACGGCCGGCCACCGCAGCTCGAACAGGGACCGCGATGCCACGCCCGACGCGGCCGCGCCGGTCAGCTCCCGCAGGGCGAGGGAGTCCACCGACACCACCGGCGCGCCCGCCTCGTCGTACGCGGTCAGCCGGAAGCCGGAGCCGTTGCGGGTCAGGTGCACCCGCAGGATCGCCGCGCCCGAGGCGTACACCTGCACGCCCTGGAACGCGAACGGCACCCGCGGCCCACCCGACTCCTCGCCACCCAGCAGCAGCCCGATCGGGTGCAGGGCGGCGTCCAGCAGCGCCGGGTGCACGCCGAAGCCGGCGGCCTCCGCCCCGGCGTCGTCCGGCAGGACCACCTCGGCGTACGCCTCGCCGCCGCCGGTCCAGGCACGCCGGAGCCCCTGGAAGACCGGCCCGTACGTCAGGCCGTGCTCCGCCAGCGCCGGGTACCAGCCGGCCAGGTCCACCTCGGAGGCCCCGGCAGGGGGCCAGGTGACCGTGGCGGGCTCGTCGGCGGTGACCGCCTCCAGCACGCCCTCCGCGTGCCGGGTCCAGCCGGCCTCGGGGTCGTCGTCGGGCCGGGAGTAGACGGCGACGGCGCGGTGCGCCGAGTCACCGGCTGCGTCCACCCGCACCTGGATCCGTACGCCCCCGGTCGCCGGGACGACCAGCGGCGCGGCCATGGTCAGTTCCCGCAGCCGGGAGAGGCCCACCTCGTCGCCGGCCCGCACGGCCAGCTCCACCAGGGCGGTGCCCGGCACCAGCGTCAGCCCGGAGACCGTGTGGTCGGCCAGCCACGGGTGCGTGGCCAGGGAGAGCCGGCCCGTCAGTGCCATCTCGTCGTCGCCGGCCAGGTCCACCGTCGCGCCGAGCAGCGGGTGCTCGGTCCGGCCGAGTCCCGCTCCCGACACGTCGCCGGTGCGCGCCCGGCTGGCGGCGGGCCAGTAGCGCTGGTGTTGGAAGGCGTACGTGGGCAGGTCGACCCGACGCGCGCCGGTGTCGGCGAACCACTGCGTCCAGGTCACCGAAACCCCGTGCACGTGCAGCTCGGCCAGGGCGTGCAGCAGCGCCTGTGCCTCCGGCCGGTCCCGGCGCTGCACGGCCACGGCCAGCGCGTCCCCGTCGGGCAGCACGTCGGCGGTCATCGCGGTCAGTACGCTCTGCGGCCCGACCTCCAGGAACGTGTCGACACCGGCGGCCCGCAGCGCCGTGATTCCGTCGGCGTAGCGGACGGCCTCGCGGACGTGCCGCACCCAGTACTCCGGCGTGCGGATCTCGTCACCGGCCAACGCACCGGTCACGTTCGACACCACCGGCAGCAACGGCGCCGCGAACGTCAACCCGTCCAGGACCGCACGGAACTCGTCGAGCATCGGCTCCATCAGCGGGCTGTGGAAGGCGTGGCTCACGGTCAGTCGGCGGGTGCGGGTGCCCCGGTCGCGCCAGAGCCGCTCCACCTCGTCCAGCGCCTCGACGGCACCGGAGACGACCACGGCCGTCGGACCGTTGACGGCAGCAATGCCCACCCGGTCGGCGAGGCCGGAGATCGACTCCACCACCGCCGCCTCGTCGGCCGCCACGGCCAGCATCCCGCCACCCGTGGGCAGCGCCTGCATCAACCGGCCCCGCGCGGCGACGAGGGCGCACGCATCTGCCAGGGACAACACCCCCGCCACATGCGCGGCCGTGACCTCGCCGATCGAGTGACCGGCCAGCGCGTCGGGCACGATCCCGAACGACTCGACGAGACGGAACAGCGCCACCTCGACGGCGAACAACCCGGCCTGCGTGAACACCGTCTGGTTCAGCAACTCCGCCTCGGCACTGCCTGCCTCCGCGAACAGCACCTCCCGCAGCGGGCGCGGCAGCAGCGGATCCAGGTGACCGCACACCTCGTCCAGCGCCACGGCGAACACCGGGAACAGGGCGGACAGCTCCCGGCCCATGCCGGCGCGCTGCGCACCCTGGCCCGAGAAGAGCAACGCGAGCTGGCCCCGCGCGGCGGCGGCACCGGTCACGACCGTACCGACGGGGTCGCCGCCGGCGAGGGCGGCCAACGCCGCCACCAGGTCGTCCCGGTCGGCGGCGGTCACGACCGCCCGGTGCTCGAGCGCGGGTCGGGTGGTGACGGAGGACCAGGCCACGTCCAGCGGACGCGGGGCCTCGTCGGACGCGAGCCAGCGCGCCCACCGGCCCGCCTGGCCGGCCAGGGCCGCGTCGGAACGCGCGGAGAGCAGCACCGGCACCACCGGCGGCACGTTCCGGGCGACGATCTCACCCTCGATCGCCTCGGCGGGCGGCTGCTCGATGATCACGTGGGCGTTGGTGCCGGAGATCCCGAACGACGACACCGCCGCCCGACGCGGCCGGCCCACGGCCGGCCACGGCGTCGCCTCCGTCGCCAGGGCCACCGCCCCGGCCGACCAGTCGACGTGCGGGGACGCCTCGTCCACGTGCAGGGTCGGCGGCACCAGGCCGTGCCGAATGGCCAGGACCATCTTGATCACACCAGCCACACCGGCAGCCGCCTGCGTGTGCCCGATGTTCGACTTCACCGACCCCAACAGCAGCGGCCGATCGACGGGACGGTCCTGCCCATAGGTGGCCAGCAGCGCCTGTGCCTCGATCGGATCGCCGAGCGTAGTGCCCGTGCCGTGCGCCTCCACCGCGTCCACGTCGGCCGGGGTCAGGCGGGCGTTCGCGAGGGCCTGGTGAATCACCCGCTGCTGCGACGGGCCGTTCGGCGCGGTCAGGCCGTTCGACGCGCCGTCCTGGTTGACGGCCGTGCCGCGTACCACCGCCAACACGCGGTGCCCGTTGCGGCGCGCATCCGACAGCCGCTCCACGAGCAGCACGCCGACGCCCTCGGACCAGCCGGTGCCGTCGGCGGAGGCGGCGAACGACTTGCAGCGGCCGTCCTGCGACAGGCCCCGCTGCCGCGAGAACTCGATGAACGTCCCCGGCGTCGCCATCACCGTCACACCACCGGCCAACGCCAGATCGCACTCGCCACTGCGCAGCGCCTGCGCGGCCAGGTGCAGCGCCACCAGCGACGACGAGCACGCCGTGTCCACGGTTACCGCCGGGCCCTCCAGCCCGAACGTGTACGCGACCCGGCCGGACAGCACGCTGCCCGACGTGCCGGTGCCGACGAAGCCCTCGGCGTCCGGCGGCAGGTCCATCAAGCGCGAGGCGTAGTCGTGGTACATGACGCCGGCGAAGACACCGGTCCGGCTGCCCCGCAACCGCTGCGGGTCCAGACCCGCCGACTCGAAGCTCTCCCACGACGCCTCCAGCAGCAACCGCTGCTGCGGATCCATCGCCAGGGCCTCACGCGGCGAGATCCCGAAGAACCCGGGGTCGAAGTCCGCCGCCCCGTAGAGGAAACCACCGTGCCGCGTGTACGACGTGCCGCTGTGCTCCGGGTCCGGGTCGAACAGCGACTCCAGGTCCCAACCGCGGTCGGTGGGGAACTCGGAGATGCCGTCACCGCCGGCGGCCAGCAGCGCCCACAGCTGGTCCGGGCTCTCGACGCCCCCCGGGTAGCGGCACGCCATGCCCACGATGGCGATCGGCTCGTCGGTGTTGGCGGTGCGCACCGCCGTCTGGCGGGCGGCGATCTGCCCGGAGACCTGCTCGTAGAGGTGGTCGACGAGCACGGCCGGGGTCGGGTAGTCGAACACCAGCGTCGAGGCAAGCCGCAACCCGGTGGCCGCGTTCAACCGGTTACGCAGGTCCACGGCGGTCAGCGAGTCGAAGCCCAGCTCCCGGAACGCCCGGTCCGCCGGCACCGCCTCCGCGCCACCGTGCCCGAGCACCTGCGCGACGAGCCCGCGCACCAGCACGTCGATCTGGGCGCGCGCCTCGTCGGGCGCCAGGTCCGCGAGCTGGTTGGCCCAGTCGCCGCCCCGCGCGGCCCGTCGCCGCGACGCCGTCGACCCGATCAGGGTACGCAGCAGGGCCGGCACCGGGCCGGCGCCGAGTGCTGCGCGCATCGCCGGTACGTCGAGCACGGCCGGCACCAGGGCCGCCCGGTCGGCGGCCAGGGCGGCATCGAACAACTCCAACCCGACCTCGGCGCTCATCGGCGTCAGACCCGCCCGCGCCGAACGCGCCCGATCCGCCGCCTCGATCGACGCCGCCATACCAGCGGTGTCCCACATGCCCCAGGCGAGGCTGACGGCGGGCAGTCCGAGCTGCCGCCGGTACACCGCCAACCCGTCCAGGAACGCGTTACCCGCCGCGTACGCCGACTGACCCGGCGAACCCAACACCCCCGCCACCGACGAGAACACCACGAACAGATCCAGGTCCAGCGACGCCGTCGCCTCGTGCAACAACCAACCCGCCGACACCTTCGGCGCCAACACCCCAGCAAGACGCTCCGCCGTCAGCCCCTCCACGACACCGTCGTCCAGCACACCGGCCGTGTGCACCACACCCGCCAACCGGCCCCCGGCAGCGACCTCGCTGACCAACCCGAACACCTGGTTCCGGTCCGTCACGTCACAGGCCACCACCCGCACCGACGCGCCCAACGCCGACAGCCGCTCCGACAGCTCGCCAGCACCCGCGGCCTCCGGGCCACGCCGCGAGACGAGCACCAGCGAGCGCACCCCGTGCACCGACACCAGGTGCTCCGCCACGAGCGCACCCAACGCACCCGTACCGCCGGTCACCAGCACAGCGCCGTCGCCCACCACGGCACCGTCCGCCGACGACGAGGCGACCGCGCGCACCAGACGCGGCACGAACACCGCACCCGACCGCACCGCCACCTGACCACCGAACGCCACCGGCTCATCGGCCACCGCAGCCAGCACACCCAGCAGCCCGGCGTCCACGTCACCGTCGACGTCCGCCAGCACGATCCGACCCGGATGCTCCGACTGCGCCGACCGCAGCAGACCCCACACCGCCGCACCCGCCAGGTCGACCACCCGATCGTCGGCACCCACCGACACCGCACCCCGGGTCACCACCACCAACCGCGACTCCGCCAGGACGTCCGCCGCCAGCCAGGACTGCACCGTCGCCAGCACGTGCGACGTCGCCGTGCGCACCCCGTCCGGGACGGCGGCACCCGACGCGTCGACCGGCAGCACCAGCCGCGTCGGCGCGGACACCTGACCGGCGTCGACCGCCGCGGCGAGGGCCTCGACGTCGCCGTACGCCGGCAGGTCGACGCCGACCGGCGCGCCCACCAGCGCCCACCCGGAGGCGTCCCCGGCCGGGCTGACCTCCTCGGCCTGCCAGGCGACCTCGAACATCGAGCGGCCCGCCGCGCCCGCAGCGGGTACGCCGGTCAGTTCGCGCAGGACGAGGGAGTCCACCGACACGACGGCCGCGCCCGACTCGTCGCCGGCGACCAACCGCACCGCCGAGCCCGTACGCGTCAGCCGCACCCGCAGCACCCGCGCACCCGAGGCGTGCACCTGCACACCCTCGAACGCGAACGGCACCCGCGGCCCACCCGACCCCTCCGAGCCCGGCAGCAGCCCGATCGGGTGCAGGGCGGCATCCAGCAGCGCCGGGTGCACGCCGAAGCGCGCCGCCTCCGTCGCCGCCTCGTCCGGCAGGGCCACCTCGGCGTACACGCCATCGTCGGCGGTCCACACCCGGCGCAGCCCCTGGAACACCGGCCCGTACGTCAGGCCGTGCTCGGCCAGCGTCGGGTACCAGCCCGCGACGTCCACCTCGGAGGCGCCGACCGGCGGCCACTCCCCCACGCCCGGCTCGTCGGCCGACGCCGGCTCCAGCACGCCCTCCGCGTGGTGGACCCACTCGGCCTCCGGGTCGCCCTCGGACTGCGAGTGCACGGCAACGACCCGGGTGCCCGCCTCGTCGGCCGCGCCGACGCGCACCTGCACCCGCACCGCGCCGCCCTCGGGCAGCACCAGCGGCGCGGCCACGGTCAACTCCCGTACCCGCGACGCGCCCACCTCGTCGCCCGCCCGCACGGCCAGCTCCACCAGGGCGGTGCCGGGCACGATCACCACGCCGGAGACGACGTGGTCGGCGAGCCACGCGTGGGTGGCGAGCGACAGCCGGCCGGTCAGCACGACCATGTCGGCGCCGGCCACGGTGACCGCCGCGCCGAGCAGCGGGTGCCCGGCCACGCCGAGGCCCGCGCCGGACACGTCGGCGGTACGCGCCTGCCCCCCGCCGAGCCAGTACCGCTGGTGCTGGAAGGCGTACGTGGGCAGGTCGACCCGGGCGGCGCCGGCGTCGGTGAACCACTGCGTCCAGGTCACCGGGACGCCGTGGACGTGCAGGTCGGCGAGGGCGTGCAGCAGTGCCTGCGGGGCGGGACGGTCCCGGCGCTGGACGGCCACCGCGAGCGCGCCCTCGGCGAGCAGGTCGGCGTTCATCGCGGTCAGCACGCTCTGCGGCCCGACCTCCAGGAACGTGTCGACACCCGCCTCGCGCAGCGCCGTCACCCCGTCGGCGTAGCGCACGGCCTCGAGCACGTGCCGCACCCAGTACTCCGGCGTGCGGATCTCGTCACCGGCCAGCGCACCGGTCACGTTCGACACGATCGGCAGCAACGGCGCCGCGAAGCTCAACCCGTCCAGAACTGCCCGGAACTCGGCCAGCATCGGCTCCATCAGCGGACTGTGGAACGCGTGACTCACCGTCAGCCGACGGGTGCGGACACCCCGCTCGCGCCAGGCCCGCTCCACCTCGTCCAAGGCGTCGACAGCACCGGAGACCACCACTGCGGCCGGCCCGTTGACCGCCGCGATGCCGACCCGGTCGCCCAGCCCGGCGAGAGACTCCACCACCGCTGCCTCGTCGGCGGCCACCGCCAGCATCCCGCCACCGGCCGGCAGCGCCTGCATCAGCCGGCCCCGCGCCGCGACGAGGGCGCACGCGTCCGCCAGCGACAGCACGCCCGCGACGTGCGCCGCCGTCACCTCGCCGATCGAGTGACCGGCCAGCGCGTCGGGAACGATCCCGAACGACTCCACGAGGCGGAACAACGCCACCTCGACCGCGAACAACCCGGCCTGCGTGAACACCGTCTGGTCCAGCAAGCCCGCCTCCGGGCTGCCCTCGACCGCGAACAGCACCTCCCGCAGCGGACGCGGCAGCAGCGCGTCGAGCTGCGCGCACACCTCGTCCAGCGCGGTCGCGAAGACCGGGAACAGGGCGGACAGCTCCCGGCCCATGCCCGCGCGCTGCGCACCCTGGCCGGAGAAGAGCACGGCCAGCTGCGTACGCGTCGTGCCGGTGCCGGTGACCACGGCGGTGGTCGGCTCACCGGCGGCGAGGGCGCGCAGCCCGGCCAGCAGTTCGTCCCGGCCGGTCGCGGTGACCACCGCGCGATGCTCCAGCACGGCCCGGCTGACCGTCGACGACCAGCCGACGTCGACGGGGCGCAGCTCCTCGTTGCCGGCGATCCAGCGGGCCCAGCGCTCCGCCTGCGCCGCGACGGCGACCTCGGACCGGGCCGACAGCAGCACCGGGGCCGGCACCTTCCCGGCGGCGGATTCGTCGCCGGGCGTCGGCGCGCCGGCGCCCCGGGTCGGCTCCGCCTCGGCGGGCGGCTGCTCGATGATGACGTGCGCGTTGGTGCCGCTGACGCCGAACGACGAGACCGCCGCGCGCCGGGGACGGTCCGCGGTGGGCCAGTCGCGCGCCTCGGTGAGCAGGGAGACGGCCCCGGCGCTCCACTCGATGTGCGGGGACGGCTCGTCGACGTGCAGCGTCGACGGCAGCAGACCGTGGCGCATCGCCATGATCATCTTGATGATGCCGGCCACCCCGGCGGCGGCCTGGGTGTGCCCGATGTTCGACTTGATCGAGCCCAGCCACAGCGGCCGGTCGACGGGACGGTCCTGCCCGTACGTCGCCAGCAACGCCTGCGCCTCGATCGGATCGCCCAACGTGGTGCCGGTGCCGTGCGCCTCCACCGCGTCCACGTCGGCCGGGGTCAGGCGGGCGTTCGCCAGCGCCTGACGGATCACCCGCTGCTGCGAGGGGCCGTTCGGCGCCGTCAACCCGTTCGACGCGCCGTCCTGGTTGACGGCGGACCCGCGTACGACCGCCAGGATCCGCCGGCCCTCGCGCTGCGCGTCCGAGAGGCGCTGCACCAGCAGCACGCCGACGCCCTCGGACCAGCCCGTGCCGTCCGCCGACGCCGCGAACGACTTGCAGCGACCGTCCTGCGACAGGCCCCGCTGCCGCGAGAACTCGATGAACGTCCCCGGCGTCGCCATCACCGTCACACCACCGGCCAACGCCAGATCACACTCGCCACCGCGCAGCGCCTGCACGGCAAGGTGCAGCGCCACCAGCGACGACGAGCACGCCGTGTCCACGGTGACCGCCGGGCCCTCCAGTCCGAACGTGTACGCCACCCGGCCGGACAGCACGCTGCCGGAGGTGCCGGTGCCGAGGTAGCCGCCCACGCCCTCGGGCAGGTCCTGCACGCCGGAGGCGTAGTCGTGGTACATCAGCCCGGCGAAGACGCCGGTCCGGCTGCCGCGCAGCCGCGACGGGTCGAGGCCGGCGGATTCGAACGTCTCCCACGACGCCTCGAGCAGCAGGCGCTGCTGCGGGTCCATCGCGATCGCCTCGCGAGGCGAGATGCCGAAGAAGTCCGGGTCGAACTCGGCGGCCCCGTAGAGGAAGCCACCGTGCCGCGTGTACGACGTCCCGGGGTTGTCCGGGTCGGGGTGGAAGAGGCGGTCGAGGTCCCAGCCCCGGTCGGTGGGGAACTCGCCGATGCCGTCGGCCCCGGCGGCGACCAGCTCCCACAGTTGCTGCGGGCTCGTCACGCCGCCCGGGTAGCGGCAGGCCATGCCGACGATGGCGATCGGCTCGTCGACGGTGGTCGCCCGCACGGCGTGCTGCTGGTCGGCGACCTGGCCGGAGAGCTGCTCGAACAGGTGCTCCGACAGGGCGTCGGGGGTCGGGTAGTCGAAGACGAGCGTCGACGTGAGCCGCAGCCCGGTCGCGCTGTTGATCCGGTTGCGCAGCTCGACGGCGGTCAGCGAGTCGAAGCCCAGCTCCCGGAACGCCCGGTCCGCCGGCACCTGGTCGGCGCCGCTGTGGCCGAGGACCTGCGCGACCATCCCGCGGACGAGCAGGGCCACCTGCGTCCGCGCCTCCTGCGGGTCGAGGCCGGCCAGCCGGTCGGCCCACGCTCCGCTGCCGGAGCGGCGGCGCTTCGCGGTCGGACCCACCAGGGTCCGCAGCATCACCGGCACCCGGCCCGCGGCGGTCTGCGCCCGCATGGCGGGCAGGTCGACCACGGCCGGCACCAGTGCCGCGCCGCCGTGGGTCAGGGCGGCGTCCCACAGCCCGAGGCCGACCGGCGCGGTCATCGGGACCAGCCCGGCCCGGGTCACCCGGGCCCGGTCGGCCTCGTTGATCGACGCCGCCATGCCGTCGGTGTCCCACATGCCCCACGCGAGGCTGACCGCGGCCAGCCCCCGCTGCGCCCGCAGCACGGCGAGGGCGTCCAGGAAGGCGTTGCCGGCCGCGTAGGCGGCCTGGCCGGGAGAGCCGAGCACGCCGGCGACGGAGGAGAAGAGCGCGAAGAGGTCGAGGTCCAGCTCGGCGGTCGCCTCGTGCAGCCACCAGCCCGCCGTGACCTTGGGGGCCAGCACGTCCGCCAACCGGTCGGCGGTGATGCCGCTGACCACGCCGTCGTCCAGGACGCCGGCGGTGTGCACCACCCCCGCGAGGCGGTCCTCGTCGGTGATCGACCGGATCAGCTCGCCGACCCGGGCGCGGTCGGTCACGTCCGTGGCGACCACCCGCACGGCGGCGCCCAGCGCGGCCAGCCGCTCCACCAGCAGGTCGGCGCCGGGAGCCGCCGGGCCCTGGCGGGACGCCAGCACCAGCGAACGCACGCCGTACGCGGTGACGAGGTGTTCGGACAGCAGGGCGCCGAGCGATCCGGTGCCCCCGGTGACCAGGACGGTTCCCCGGCCGAGGGTCGTCGGGGTGTGCGCGGCGCCGGTGGCGCGAATCAGCCGCGGCAGGTACGCCGTGCCCGCCCGCACCGCGAGCTGCCCGTCGAGGGCGGGGTCGTCGGCGGCTGCGGCGAGCAGGGCCAGCAGGTCGGCGTCCAGGTCGACGTCGGGTTCCAGGTCGGCCAGCACGATCCGGCCGGGGTGCTCCGACTGGGCCGAACGCAGCAGGCCCCAGACCGCCGCCCCGGCCAGGTCGGTGACGTGGTCGTCCGTGCCGGTGGCCACCGCGCCGCGGGTCACCACGACCAGCCGCGAGTCCGCCAGGGAATCGGCGGCCAGCCACGCCTGCACCGTGGCGAGGACGTCCGCCGTGACCGAGCGGACCGCGTCGGGCACGTCCGCCCCGGCCGCCACCGGGGGGACGGGCAGCAGCAGCGCCGCGGGGGCGGAGGCGGTCGCGTCCGTCACCGCAGTGGTCACCGCCCCGCACCTTCCGGCGTACGCCGGAAGGTGCGGGGCGCCGTCGAGCGGGCGGTGGCCGAGCACCGCCCAGCCCTGCGGGGCGTCGGAGGCGGTGATCTGCTCGGGCTGCCAGGAGACCTCGAACAGGGAGCGCTGTGCCTCGTCCGGGGCTGCCGCCATGCCGGTCGTCTCACGCAACGTCAGCGAGTCCACCGACACCACGGGCACACCCGTCTCGTCGACGGCGACCAGGCGCACGGAGCTGCCGGAGGCGGTGAGGCGGACCCGGAGCGTCCGGGCCCCGACCGCGTGGACCTGCACCCCTTCGAACGCGAACGGCACCCGGGCCCCGCCGCCCGCCTCGTCGGCGGGCAGCAGCCCGACGGGGTGCAGGGCGGCGTCCAGCAGCGCCGGGTGCACCCCGAAGCCCGCCGGATCCCCGGTCACCTCGTCGGGGAGGGCGACCTCGGCGAACACCTCGCCCTCGGCGGTCCACGCCCGGCGCAGGCCCCGGAAGGCCGGCCCGTAGGAGAGCCCGTGCTCGGCCACCGCCGGGTACCAGCCGGTGACGTCCACCTCGGACGCGCCGGGCGGCGGCCACGCTCCGAGGGTGGGCTCGTCGGCCGTGGGGGTGCCGACGAGGCCGTCGGCGTGCCGGGTCCACCCCTCCTCCGGGGCGTCCTCGGGCTGGGAGTGCACGGTCACCGACCGGCTGCCGGTCCCGTCGACGGGACCAACGCGGACCTGCACCCGTACCCCACCGCCGGTGGCGGGCAGCAGGAGCGGGGCGAGCACGGTCAGCTCACGGACGCGGGAGGCAGCGACCTCGTCGCCCGCCCGGACGACGAGGTCGACCAGGGCGGTGCCGGGCACGACCACGGCGCCGGCCACGACGTGGTCGGCGAGCCACGGGTGGGTCGAGACCGACAGCCGGCCGGTCAGCACCACCATGTCCTCGCCGGCGACCGACACCGTCGCGCCGAGCAGGGGGTGCCGCGCCACGCCGAGGCCCGCCCCCGAGACGTCGGCCGACTGGCTGGCCGGGGGCAGCCAGTACCGCTCCCGGTGGAAGGCGTACGTGGGCAGGTCGACCCGGCGCGCGCCGGTGTCGGCGAACCACGACTGCCAGGTCACCGGCACCCCGTGCACGTGCAGCTCGGCCAGGGCGTGCAGCAGCGCCTGCGCCTCCGCCCGGTCCCGGCGCTGCACCGCGACCGACAACACGGCGCCATCGTCCGGCAGCACGTCGG